>CAJTSV010000085.1:4175-16572 GCA_910579075.1 uncultured Eubacterium sp. | reverse complement strand
AATAACAGCTACAAGCACCGGGGCAAGCAGAAACACGCCCTCGCAGCACAGCACCGTGCCCAGTATCGTTCGTATAACTGAAAAATTCATGCCCTGCCTCCTGCCAGCGCATCCCGGATATCATGAAGCCCGGTCTGTGCCGTAATCAGAATGACCGTATCGCCCGCACGGATAATGGACTGCCCTCTTGCTATTGCCGTTTTTCCCCTGTGCGTGATGCATCCGATAATCATGTTCTTTTTCAGGTTCAGCTCCGAAAGCGGGACGCCGACAATCGGGGAGTTTTCGCGGATATAAAATTCCAGCGCCTCCACGCGGTTGTCATTGAGCCGGTAAAGCGTCTCGATATTGCTGCCGAGCGAATTTTTCATCGCACGGACATATTTGATAATAATGGCGGCTGTAATGTATTTGGGATAAATCACGCTGCCAAGCTCCATTTTATCAATAATATTGTCATAAGAAATACGGTGCACCCTTGTAATCAGCTTTGCCTTGGAAAGACTCTTGGCAAACAGTGCCAGCATAATATTTTCTTCGTCAAAATTAGTATTGGCTACAAACGTCCCGGTCTCTGCCAGCCCTTCTTCCAAAAGCAGGTCCTTGTCGGTCGCATCCCCGCATATAATCATGGCTTTTGGCAGCATTTCGGTCAGCACCTCGCAGCGCTTTTCATCCCGCTCAATAATCTTGACCTTCAGCCCCATCTGAATGAGCTGCTTGGCAAGGTAAATCGTTGTGCGCCCGCCGCCGACAATCATGGCTTCCCGCGCGGATGCGGTCGGCTTGCCCAGCTTTTTGAAAAACTCGATGGTATTCAGCTGCGTGCTTACAATGGTAATATCGTCTTTTGCCTGCATCTGGAAATTTCCATCGGGAATAATGACCTGCTCGCCGCGCTCCACAACCGGAATCAGGACATTGCACCGCAGCTTTACAGGCAGCTCCTTCAGGCGCATGCCGCACAGCGTGCTGTCTTCCTCAACCCGGTAGACGACGAGCTCGGCACGGCTTTTGGCAAACGAATCCACTTTCTGCGCAAACGGGAATTTCAATGTCCTTGCCATTTCCCTGGCTGCCGCAGCCTGCGGATTGATAATCATGGACAGGCCGAGTTCTTCCTTGATAAAGGAAATCTCCTCGCTGTAAACCGGATTGCTGACCCGGGCAATCGTATTGCATCCCCCGGCCTTTCTTGCAATCAGGCAGCATAAAAGATTCAGCTCATCCGAGCCTGTCACTGCAATCAGAAGGTCTGCATTCCCGACTCCTGCTTCTGACTGCACGGTAAAGCTGGCACCGTTTCCGACGATGCCGAGCGCATCCGAGGAAATCGAAACGCTTTCTACCAGCTGCTCCCTTGTATCTACAACCGTAATATCGTGTCCTTCCGAACTTAACTGTTCTGCAAGCGCGGCACCCACATTGCCGCAGCCTACAATTATTATTTTCATATCTGCTCCCTTAACACAACCCAAAATGTTTTAACGCATGGTAAATTCCATCTTCGTGCAGCGTGTCTGTTACATAAGATGCTTTCTGTTTTACAAAATCACTGGCGTTTCCCATCGCAATGGAATGCCCGGCCGCTTCAAACATCGGCAGGTCGTTCACGCTGTCCCCAAACGCATACGTATCCCGCCGAGCCGCTCACAGGCCCTGGCCATGCCGGTTCCCTTGGAATGCCCTTTCGGCACGATTTCCATAACCGGAATATCATGCACAAGCAGCTCATAATCCCCTGCAAGCCCCTGCTTTACCAGCTCTGAGTCTGCCCGCTCCATGGAGCACGAAAACTTGCTCGCTTCCCAGTCTGCCTCGCTTCCGGTAATCGGCAAAAGCCCTTCTCCAAGCTCGCTGCGGAGCCGTTCGAGAAACGGGTCTCCTTCAAAGTCCGCATCATCCGCAAACAGCCGGTAACGGCCTTCCATAATAACGGACACCTGGTTTTCTTTCAAAAACGCAAGTGTCTTTTCGATAAGCCCGCGCTCCAGCTTTTTATAAAATACAACCTCATCGTGGAATTCCACCATCGTGCCGCAGCCGCTGATAATCCCGTCAAACCCGATGTCCAAAAGCACCGGGTCCTTTACAAAGGCCCTGGCCCTGCCGGTACACAAAAACGCATAATTCCCGTTTTCCTGCAGCCTGTGAATGCCCTCTATCGTGCTGCGCGGAATAAAATTATGCTCGTCTAAAATTGTCCCGTCAATATCAAAAAAAGCTGCTTTTTTCATACTCACCACCTGATATCTGATTATCCTTTTGCTCCTGACATTTCGAGCATCTTTCTTTTTAACTGGTTTTCCATGTCCTGCAGCTCTGCTTCGGCTGCGCGCCGTTTTTCGCGGCCCTCGGTCTGGATTTTCATTACCTCGTCCAGCGTGGAAATCAGCGATTCGTTCGTATGCTTTAACGTCTCGATGTCTACAATGCCGCGCTCGGATTCCTTTGCACTTTCAATCGTTGCCATTTTCAGCGCATCTGCATTTCTTTTCAGCAGCTCATTGGTCATATCTGTCACTTCGCGCTGCGCCCTGGCTGCCTGCGCCGAATGCTCCACGCCCATGGCAATAACCATCTGGCTTTTCCAAAGCGGAATTGTGTTAACAATCGTAGACTGGATTTTTTCCGCCATCATCGTATCGGAATTCTGCACCATGCGTATCTGCGGCGCAGTCTGCACCGATATCGTCCGTGTCAGTTCCAGGTCATGCAGCTTTTTTTCAAACCGCTCGCATAAATCTGCCAGGTCCCTGGCTGCCTGCGCATCCTCCGGAAGCCCGCTGGAACGCGCTTTCTGCTGCAGGGCCGGAAGCTCCTGCGTGCGAACCTTCTGCAGCTTCTTTTTGCCCGCGAGGATATACATGGAGAGCTCCTTGAAATAATTCAGGTTCATCTCATACATGCGGTCTAATACATCGATGTCTTTCATCAGCTGTATCTGGTGGTTTTCCAGCACCTTTACAATCTCATTGACATTTGCTTCTGCTTTGTTGTACCGGGCTTTGAGCGCCGCAATTTTGTTCTCGCCTTTTTTGAATATGCCCAGAAATCCCTTGCTTTCTTCCGGGGCATCAAAGCTTTTTAATTCCGTAACCAGGCCTGCAATCATATTTCCGATTTCGCCCATATCCTTTGTGCGGACGTTGTTTAAAGCCTTTTCGGAAAAATCCGCCATTTTTTTCTGCGTGCCCACCCCGTAGTTTAAAACCGCGCCGGAATTGCGCAGGTCAATCTGTTCTGCGAAGGCATCCGCCTGGCGCCGTTCTTCCTCGGACAGCGATGTATCGTTTAAAATTTCCTCTTTTTCCGGCTCTTTTACCGGGGCCGGCCCGTTTTCTCCCGGTGCCGCTTCAAATACAAGCGTTGGCGGCTTTACCGCAAAATCGTCAAAACTATCTGCCAATGTTTTTTCCTCCTGTAACTGTCTGCTGCCCTTTACAGCTGAAAATCCTTTTCTCCTGTCAGCCCTTCCTGGGCCATCATCGTCTTCATAACGGAAATATCCGACGAAATATCCCAGGCTGTTTCTTCAAACAGGCCGTCCAGCAGTTTTTCAAATGCAGCGTTAATCGTGTCTAGGGTATCTTCAATTTCTTTTTTGGTAGCCGTAATATTCTGCCCGGCTATCTCCTGCCTGTCCAGGTCAATATATGCCTGCAGCAGCTTGGTTGTCGTCGGCAGGTAATAGTCCATAAACTTGTGCAAGTCATCCGCGCTTTCCGGCACTCTTTCCACATGCTCAAAAATACGGCGCATAATGGCTTCCAGACGGGAAAGCTTCCCGTTCATCTGCTGGTTGCGGATCTTTTCACTGCATTCATGCACCATCCGGATATATGCATTGCCATCCTGCAAAATCCGCCTGTGCTGTGCATCCTGGCGGCCGTCCTGACTGCCGGCCGCCTTTTCTGCTTCTGCCGCCCGCCTTTCTTCCTCTGCTTTTCTGGCCTCTGCTTCCTGCCTGGAGCGTTCTGCCTGCAGATACTGCTGGTACGATTCCTGTGTCAGCATAAACGTCGTCTGCTGGTTATCCAGGCGTCCCTGCGGAAACATATGCTTTTTCATCATCCTGCGCAGGTCCCGCAGCACGTCCTGCCTGTGCTGCCCGGTCTGGAACGCCAGTTCCTCAATCGCAATATAGCCCTTGTTTCCAATCAGCCTGGCATAGCGGTAAAACCGGTTCACCAGCCCGATTTTGCGGCTGCCGCGCACAATGTCTGTCACGCTTAATGCCGTCAGCGCGCCAAATACAATGGCCAGCACCATAAACAGATTGCCGCCCCGCACTGCCATCATAATAAACATTACAAGTGCCGTAATGCCAAAGCCGCTTGTCGCAAGAATCCCCCACGCAAGCTGCACCGGGCCTAAAATCCGTCCCGGCGGGCTTTTCGACACCGATGCCGGAAGGCTGTCCTTTTCCTTTTTCAGGCTGTACGCCGGCTTTTCCAGCTGCCATTTGTTTTTCGGCTTATAAATCTCATCGTAACGGCCAGATTTTTTCTGCAGTACGGAATCATAACCGGCCTGTCCCTTTCTTGTATACGAAGTCTTTGCATACTGGTGCGTCGGAGCACCGTAATTTCCCTTCAATGCCTCTGTCTGGATATCATGAATGACACGGCTGACGGTCTTATTCACATTGCTGCTCAGGCCGCTGTAATCATTGCGGTTCACCGCATCTGCAACGGCGTCCAGAATATCCCCTCCGGCATTGCATATGTCTTTTATATCCATGCTTGCTGCCCTCTTTCTATGTATCTGTCCCAGGAAATGCCTAACTGTCCGCAGCCCTTTCCTGTTACGGGCATGCGTCCTGAATCCCAGTGGCTTGGTTACATGCACCTATTATAAAAGAGATAGGGGAATAGTGCAAGAGTACAATCAATAATTTTCCAGGCTGCTGGTCACGGAGTGACCAGCAGCTTTTGGCAGTGCAATCTTTTTGTCCACGACAACCTGTTCTTCCAGGCACGCAAAGATATGCTCCACATCCTGTTTTTCCATCCGGGGCGTTACCAGGCTGACAGCCGGCACAAGGACAAGCCCTGCAAGCATTGCAAGGGCCCCTGCGTTAATCGGGGATGCAATATACGACAAAAACAGGTTTGACACCGTAATGCCCACGCCGCAGGCAAAGCTGGCCCAGACTGCTGCACGTGTCACGCCCTTCCAGTATAAGCCGTACAGAAACGGTGCCAGAAACGCGCCTGCCAGCGCACCCCAGGATATGCCCATCAGCTGCGCGATAAACTGAGCCATGGACTTCGGCGGAAACAGCGCCAGCACAACCGAGCACGCAATAAAGAACACCAGCAGGATGCGCATGCACAAAAGCTGCATTTTATCGCTCATTTTTTTGATAATATTATCTTTCAGAAAATCAAGTGTCAGTGTCGAGCTGGAAGTCAGCACAAGCGACGAAAGCGTAGACATCGACGCCGACAGCACCAGCACAATCACAATACCCACCAAAAGGTCTGGCAGCGTGGAAAGCATCGACGGGATAATCGCGTCATAAATAATGCCGCCGTCTTCTTTATAAATCGCCGGTGTATCAAACAGCCGCCCGAAGCCGCCCAGAAAATAGCAGCCGCCCGAAACGACAATGGCAAAAAAAGTCGAAATAATCGTGCCTGACTGAATGGATTTTTCATCTTTAATCGCATAAAACTTGTGTATCATCTGCGGCAGCCCCCATGTGCCAAGCGAGGTCAGCACAATAACGCCAAGCAGGTTCAGCGGGTCCGGCCCGAAAAAGGACGTAAATGCACCCTTCTGCCCGAGCGTGACTGCTGCATCACTTTCAAACTCTGAGAGGGAACGCACCGCATCTAAAAATCCGCCCTGCCCGTTTAAGACAGCGGCAATGACAGCGGCAATGCCGCCCAGCATAATCAGCCCCTGGATAAAATCATTGATAGCCGTAGCCATATACCCGCCCAGAATCACATATACACAGGTCAGCGCTGCCATCACCATAACACAGGCTTCGTATGGAATGTCAAAAGCCATGCCAAACAGCCTGGATAAGCCATTGTAAACAGATGCCGTATAAGGAATGAGAAATACAAAAGAAATAACAGAAGCGGCAATCCGCAGCGCATTGCTTTGATACCGTTTGCCGAAATAATCCGGCATGGTTGCCGCAGACAGATGATTGCTCATAATCCGGGTACGCCTGCCAAGAATCACCCAGGCAAGCAGGGAACCAATCAGGGCATTTCCGATGCCAATCCAGGTGGATGCGAGCCCGTATTTATATCCAAACTGCCCTGCATAGCCTACAAATACAACCGCAGAAAAATAAGATGTGCCATATGCAAACGCCGTCAGCCACGGCCCGACGCTGCGCCCGCCCAGCACGAAATCATTCACATTCGATGCGTGCCTGCGGGAATACAGCCCGACCGCAATCATCATCGCAAAAAATATAACCAGAAATATCACTTTAATAACCACTATATCCTCCTTTCAAAACGGCAGAAGCCGCCAGTTCAGAATCCCCCTTCGCCAAGCAGCTTCTGCGCATTTTTCCCAAGTATGTTTTCGAAATCTTCCTTATCTAAATGCAGGTTTTCCAGATAATCCAGCGACTCTGCCTGCCCGCTCCACGGGCTGTCGGTAGCAAACAGGATTTTATCCGCACCGTGCCTATCCACAATCCCCAGAAACGTCTCTTTTTGAATAAAATCAAATATAAACGCCGTGTCCAGGTAAACCTCCCTGCCGGCAATCCATTCTTCCACATATTCCCAGGAACGGAACCCGCCGCAGTGTGCCAGCACCAGCTTCTGCGGCCTGACCTCATCGAGCACCCTTCGAATGCTTTCCATCGTACAGTGCACATCGTCCGGAAAGCCGATATCTTCCCCGGCATGCGTCACAGTAACCAGGCCGAGCTGGGATGCATAATCCAGAATCCGCATATACCGGATATCGTCAAACATCGTGTTCTGGTAATCCGGGTGCAGCTTGATTCCCTTAAGCCCGAGGCTTTGGATTTCTCGCAGCTGCTTTTTGTAATCCGGGGAATCCGGGTGAATGCCGCCAAAGGAATACAGGCGTTTTTCTTTGTGTTCATATGCTTCGTTTAACTGCGCCGCAAAACGGTTCACCGTCTCAAACTGCTCCGGCGATGTCATAACCGGAAGCACGACCGATACATCCACGCCGGAGCGTTCCATCGAAGCCAGAAGGCCGTTTTGCGTGCCATCGGTAAACGCGCGGGTCTTTCCGATTTTTTCCAGCTTTGCAATTGTGCGCGGTGCAATGCGGTCCGGAAAAATGTGAGTATGAAAATCGATTATCATAATGAACTTGCTCCTTTTTCAAACACGCTTTAAAGGCGGACCCGGCAGGAGAACGGCGGATTCTGCCGGATGCCTGCAAAATGCCATGCCGCGGGCACCCGGTTTTTTCCGCTCTGTCTTCCTGCCTTTGGAAAATCCTCCTTTTATTTTAAGAATACTGTCAAAAAACCGTCCTTATCTTTGGAATATCCTCAAAATATCGTCCTGGCTGTAAAGCTCTACATCCCTGCTTTTCAAAAGCCGTGCCGCTTCATCCCCATTGGAAATCCTGCACACAATCGACGCCCCATCCTCTTTGTTGTTGGTAAGCGCGTACATGTATTCCACATTCAGCCCGGCGCTGCACACATGGGTTAACACCTCCTGCAGGCTTCCGGCCTGATGGGACAGCCTGACTGCGAGCACATCCGTCAGCATGGCGGAAAATCCTTTTTCTTTCAGCTCCCGCCGGCCTTCCTCCGGCTTATCTGTAATCATGCGGAGCAGCCCGTATTCGCTTGTATCTGCAAGGCTTAACGAAATAATGCTTACATTTACAGCTTTTAATACATCCAGCACTTCCTGCAGGCGTCCTTCCTGGTTTTCAATAAATACCGACAGCTGTCTGATAAACATAATACCCTCCCTTCTGCTGTTTTATGCTTCGTAACTGTGTAAAAATGCTTTCTGGTTTATTTCCACCGTCTTTGGCGGCACGGTCTTTTCGATAACCCGCAGCCATGCCTCTTTGGAAAAGTCCATATGCCTTGCCGCAAGCCCGAGTACCATAATGTTAAATACCTTTGCATTGCCCAGCTTTTTTGCTTCTTCCATTGCGTTGATTTTATAAACCGTATGCTCTTTTTCGAGATTTTCTATAATCTGCTCCGGGTAGACTGCCGCGCCTGTAACGACCGTTATCGGCTCGATGCGCTGGTCATTGACAATCAGGACGCCGTCTTTTTTCAAAAAATGCGCATACCGCAGCGCTTCTAACTTTTCAAATGCAATCAGCACGTCTGCCTGCCCTTCTTCTACAATCGGCTCGGCTACCTTTTCGCCATACCGCACAAACGTTACAACGCTGCCGCCTCTCTGCGCCATGCCGTGTACCTCGGACAGTTTTACGTCAAATCCGCCGTGTACGGCAAGATTGCCCAGAATCCGGCTGGTCAGAAGCGTCCCCTGTCCCCCTACGCCTACTATCATAATATTCTTTGTCATGCCTTCCTCCCATGCTTCTTTTCGTTTCTCACGCTTTTTTCTGCTTCCGCCTTCATTATGCTTCCACACGCCTGATTGCGCCAAATTTGCACAGCTGCCCGCACAGCCCGCAGCCGTTGCACATCGTATCGTCAATCGCAATCGTTCCGTCAGCTTTTTTTGTCAGTGCCGGACAGCCCGGTTTCAGGCACATGCCGCACTTTTTGCAAGCCGCCTCGTCGGGCCTGCACTTATATGGAAATACATTTCCCTTTAACAGCACGCACGGGGATTTTGTAATAATAACAGATACGGCATCGCGTGCGGTTTCTTCTTTTACAAGCTGTTCGAGCCTTTTTGTGTCAAACGCGTCCACCTCGGCCACATGCCCGATTCCCATTGACTGGCACAGCTGGTAAATGCTGATGGCAGGAACCGTCTCGCCCTTAAGCGTCTTTCCGGTCGCTGCATGGTCCTGGTGCCCGGTCATGCCCGTTGTGGAATTGTCCAGAATAATAACGGTTCCGGTTCCCTGATTGTAAACCATATTCATCAGGGAATTTACGCCTGTATGCAGAAACGTCGAATCGCCGATAACCGCCACCCAGTTTTTGATATAGTCTTTTCCCCTTGCCTTTTCCATGCCATGCAGCGTGGAAATGCTGGCGCCCATGCAGACGGTCGTGTCAATGACATTGAGCGGGGCTACTGCGCCAAGCGTATAGCAGCCGATATCCCCGGCTGCATGTATGCCCAGGCGGCTTAATACGGAAAAGACGCTGCGGTGCGGGCAGCCCGGACAGAGGATTGGCGGCCTTGCCGGAACCTTTGCAGGAGCTTTTACGCCTAAATGCTCCCCGCAGATTTTTTCCCGTATCATATTGGCAGAATACTCTCCCTGTACGGTAAACAGCTCTTTTCCGGTACATGCAATGCCCCAGGATTTTACCTGTTCTTCGATAACCGGCTCTAATTCTTCAAATATGTAAAGCTTTTCTACTTTGGAAGCAAACTCCTCTATCAGCTTTTTCGGAAGCGGATGCACCATGCCAAGCTTTAAAACCGAAGCATCCGGGCAGGCTTCTTTTACATACTGGTACGGAATGCCGCTTGTAATAAACCCGATGGATGTGTCGCGATATTCGGCGCGGTTTATGTCAAATCCGCAGCCGTCTTCTGCCAGCGTCTTCATGCGCTGTTCCACATAGACATGCCGCCCGATGGCATTGCCCGGCATCATGACAAATTTTGCCGGATTTCTCGCATATTCCTTATCCTGCGGCACTGCCCGTTCTTCCATGGTTACGGCTCCCTGGGAATGTGCAAGGCGCGTCGTTGTGCGTACAATGACCGGCGTATCGTATTTTTCACTGACCTCGAATGCAAATTTCACAAAGTCCTTTGCTTCCTGGCTGTCAGACGGCTCTAATACCGGCACCATGGCAGCCCTCGCCACGCACCGGGTGTCCTGCTCGTTCTGGGAGCTGTAAAGTCCCGGGTCATCGGCTGCTGCCAGCACAAGCCCGCCGTTTACGCCGCAGTAAGAAGCGGTATATAACGGGTCGCTGGCGACATTGACGCCGACATGCTTCATCGATGCCATGGCACGCACGCCGCTGATGGATGCGCCGATGGCTACTTCCATGGCTACCTTTTCATTCGGCGACCATTCTGCGTAGATTTCTTCATATGGCGCAATGTTTTCACTGATTTCCGTGCTCGGCGTGCCGGGATAGGCAGCCGATACTTTCACCCCGGCCTCATATGCGCCCCTTGCAATTGCCTCATTTCCAAGCATGATTTTCTTTTCCAATGCTTTACACTTCCTTTCTCAAGTCCCTGACTCTTTGTGCTTTTCCTTCAAACCGCTGCAGCGTGTTCGGGGATTCCAGGCGGATTTTTGCATCCAGCCCGAGCACGATACGCAGCTTATGCCTGATTTTATGTTCCAGCTCCTGCAGCTGTTTATACGCATCGACTGCATGTGCAAGCTCTACGCGGATTTCCAGCCGGTCAGCATGGTCTTTTCTCGTAACAATAATCTCATAATGCGGCCCGATTTCCTCTATGCCAAGCAGCACTTCTTCTATCTGGCTCGGGAATACATTGACGCCGCGGATTTTCAGCATATCATCGGTCCTGCCGTCCAGGTTTTCCATGCGCACCGTCGTCCGCCCGCACGGGCACGGCTCATACAAAAGCCTTGTAATGTCTTTTGTCCGGTAGCGTATGAGCGGCAGCGCTTCTTTGTAAATGCAGGTAATGACCAGCTCGCCTTTTTCTCCCGGCGGCAGCACTTCCCCGGTTTTCGGGTCGATAATTTCCGGTATAAAATAATCCTCATTGATATGCATGCCGCAAAGCTGCTCACATTCGCCGGACACGCCCGGCCCCATAAGCTCGCTCATGCCGTAGTTTGACGTTACAAGCACGTCGTCGCCCCACAGCTTATGCATTTCGGTGCGCATGGCCTCGGTTAGCAGCTCGCTGCCTAACAGTGCCGTTTTTACCTGCAGGTCTTTTTTCGGGTCGATTCCAAGCTGCAGGGCGACTTCTGCAATGCGCAGCGCATAGGACGGCGTAGCCACAAGCAGCGTTGTCCCGAAATCCTTCATAAACATAATCTGTTTTTCCGTATTTCCGGTCGACGACGGCACCATGGCAGCCCCCATGTTTTCCAGGCCGTAATGCAGCCCGAGCGCACCGGTAAACATGCCGTACCCAAAGCATATCTGTGCGACATCCTTTGCGGTGGCACCGCCCATTGCGGCAATCCGGGACACGCACTGCGTCCACACCTGCAGGTCTTTTTTCGTATACCCGACGACGGTCGGCTTTCCGGTCGTGCCGCTGGACGCATGGATGCGCACAAGCTCGTCTTTTGGGACTGTAAACAGCCCGAACGGATAGTTGTCACGCATATCCTGCTTTGTGACAAACGGCAGGTTTTTTAAGTCCGCCAGCGTGCGGATGTGCTCCGGCTTAACCCCCGCCTCGTCCATTTTCCGGCGGTAAGGCGCGGACTTTTCATAGACACGTGCAGTGGTCTGCTGAAGCCGCACCAGCTGCAGGGCTTCGATTTCTTCCCGTGACAGTGTTTCTTCTTTTGCCCAAATCATTCTATATTCTCCTTAATTTCATGTTTTAAACTCCTAAATCGCAGACAGCACTATTTTATCATAAAATCCTGGCGTGTGCTACAAGAATCTGCTGGGGGATTAATTTTGTGATGGAAGGGATGCCGGGGGGGGAATGGCTGCGCGGACGCTGGCGGGGATAGGCGGTCTGGTTTGGGATGTTCCGGTTTCAGAATATTAAGAAGCCCTAAGGATTCTGCTTCTGCGCTGCTGGTACCGGACGGACGGGCGTCTTGTCCGCCTTCGGCTAAAGCCCGCCCTTGGGCTTGCGCCCCCTGTCTGTGATGCAGAATACTAAGGGCTTCTAAATATTCTTCCACAGTCACATCCCAAACCAGACCGCCCTTCCCCGCCAGCTGTTTCCTGCATGCCTTCCGTTTGCTGTGATAACGGGACTTTTATGCGGTTTATTTTTTTAGCTGTTTATCATAAAACGGGACTTTTATGCGGTTTATTTTTTTAGCTGTTTACCCTAATTTTGAAATTGGGTTAAGTTATCAGCAGACTGACTTGAAGGTACAAAAATAACAGGAACGCATCAGCATTCCAGACTCCCGATAAGCGCCTGCCTTTTCGGGCTTACATGTTTGAAAGCCTGAGGAAACCAGCCGGATGAAAGAGCCTGTCCTGCTTTCCTGTGACTGTGGAAGAATGTTAGAAACACTTAGCGTTCTGCTTCAAAGACAGGGGGCTCCAGCCCAAGGGCGGGCTTAAGCCGAAGGCGGACAAGACGCCCGTCCGTCCGGTACCAGCAGCGGA
>CAJTSV010000085.1:0-4136 GCA_910579075.1 uncultured Eubacterium sp. | reverse complement strand
CAGGACAGGCTCTTTCATCCGGCGTTCCTCCAGCCATCACATTCCGCCCTCCTGATACCTATACAGCTGCAGCACAAATAAACTGCTCTTTCCAGCATTCCCCCAGCCATCACATCCAGATTTCATCAAATCCCCGCACCCGGTAAACCTCCCGGTACAATCTCGCTTTGATTTCTTCAAACCGCTCCCTGGAAACCGCTTCTTTCGAGGTCATTATCACAAGCGGCACTTCCTTTTTCCCTTCTGCCATAGGCGGCTGCACATACGGATAGGGACTGGTATAAAATCCATTTCTTTCATAAAAGGCAATCCGCCTTCTGGCCAGCTCTGTTTCGGGCAGCTCGGCTTCCAGGCAGGCCTGCCGGGCGGACAGGCGCAGGAACTCCTGCAAAATCCGGGAACCAAGGCCCAGGCTGCGCAGTGCTTCCCTTACTGCAAAATGCTCGAGAAACACATATTCCGTAAAATCCCAGACTGCCAGAAACGCAGCTGCCGCATCCTGTCCGGGCTGGCGCGCTGTATATATCTGATAGGCCGGATTATCCAGCAGCCTTTTCTGTGCATCGTATGGACGGTATTCATCTGTGGGAAAAGCCTGCTCCATCATGGCATAAATTCCATCAAATTCCTGCGGCTTCATTTTTTCTAACTGCATCCTGTACTCCTCCTCGCCATATACGATTCCATCAAATTATACGGCTTCCTCTTTTTTATCTGCTCCTGTTCTTCTTCCTGTCATTTACGATTCCATCGTATTTATACGGCTTCGTTTTTTCTAACTGCATCCTGTTCTTCTTCCTGTCATTTACGATTCCATCGTATTATACGGCTTTCTCTTTTTTAACCGAATCCTGTATTCCGATGAAAACACTGCGTTACATCACATACTGCCTGTATTTATCCAGGTCTGCCTTATGGCACCTGGCCTGAATCCAGGTTCCGGTTTCTTCGAACCGTTTCTCCAGCACATGGGCGTTTTCCATAAAGTACGACAGGATTTCCCCTTTGTCATATGGAATCTGAAATTCGGCCAGAATATAATTTTCATACAGCTTTGCAGTTATCATCTGTACAAGGGCCTGAATCGAAGCCCCGTCCTTTGCGGATATATAAATCCGGTCTTCTCCCTGGATTTTCGGATAGGCCATGCCTTCGCAGCAGTCTGCCTTATTGTACACCGTGATAACCGGAATGCCGGACACCTGCAGGCCCGAGAGCAGCTCCTTTGTCGTCTCCATCTGCTCCCTGCGCCCTGTGTCCGAAGCGTCCACGACATGCAAAAGCAGGTCCGCAGATTCCAGCTCCTCAAGCGTCGCGTGAAACGCCCTGACCAGCCCATGGGGCAGCTTATGGATAAATCCTACCGTGTCGGACAGCAGGAAATCCTGCCCGTTTCCCATGCGGATGCGCCGCACAGCGGTATCAAGCGTTGCAAACAGCATATCCTGTGCAAACACCTTTTTGTCTTCTTCCTGTCCGTATGCTTCTATCAGGGCATTGAGAATCGTGGATTTGCCGGCGTTCGTATAGCCTGTCAGGGCGGCCAGCGGGATTCTGGCCTTCTGGCGCTGCTTGCGCTGCACCTGGCGTTCCCTGGCTACATCCTTTAAATCCCTGCCAAGCTCTGCGATGCGCTTTTCAATCCTTCTTCTGTCCAGCTCCAGCTTCTTTTCCCCGGCACCGCGGCTGCTCATGCTGCCGCTTGTGCCGCCCTGCCTGGTCAGCGCCCCATGCATTCCGGCAAGCCGCGGCAGCAGGTATTTCAGCCGTGCAGACTCCACCTGCAGCTTTGCTTCCCTTGTCCTGGCCCGGACTGCAAAAATATCCAGTATCAGCGCCGTGCGGTCCAAAACAGGCATGTCCAGTTCTCTTTGCAGGTTTTTCAGCTGGGACGGCGTCAGTGTATCATTAAAGATGACGATATCCGCTTCCTGCAAAAGGGCTTCTTCTTTGATTTCCCCGATTTTTCCGGTTCCCATATAAAGCGCCTTGTTCAGGTGCTCCATTTTCTGCACCACCATCCCGGCCGGCTCCATAAAACAGGCCTCCGCCAGGCTCCCTAATTCTTCCATCGAGCGCAGGAAGCTTTCCTCATCTGTGCCGCAGTCTGCCCCTGCAAGCAGGGCGCGTTCTTTCTTTTCCAACATTTACCCCTCCTGTCTGCTGTCCTGTACTGCCAGAACAGTTTCGCCGATTATACCACATGCGTTCCAAAAAAGCCAGACCGACTGTATTGAAATACCCCCTGGCATGTGCTATAATTTACATAGATGTATCTGCGGAAAAATCCCCATACAAAGGAGCCGGAAAGTCAGAAGCCTGCCGAGGTTCTCTGGCTTTCTGGCAATACATATTTATTTTCACACTTAAAATATCATATTACAAATAGAACATCACAGGAGGAGATCATGAGCAACAGACAATTTAAGTGGCAGGACCGTTATGAAATCGGTGTGGAAATCATCGACAGGGAGCACAAAAAGCTGTTCAGCATTATGAACAAGCTGCTTGCCTACTCCGATCACGAATCAAAGGGCCAGTGGGTATGCCAGGAAGGAATTAAATATTTCAAGGAGCATGCCATGAAACACTTTGCAGAAGAAGAAGTGTATATGGCAACAATTGGATATGCGGGATATGAAACACACCGGCACCTGCACGACTATTTCCGCAAGCATACAATTCCGGAAATCGAAGCAGAGCTCTCACAGACAAATTATTCCCAGGATTCCATCCAGCATTTCCTGGGCGTATGTGCCGGATGGCTTATCGCGCATACCCTGACCGAAGACCGGGCCATTACCGGAAAAGCAGCCAGCAAGTGGGACCACCTTCTGCCGGATGACGAGCAGGCGGCCATGAAGCAGCTGATTATCCAGCTGTTAGATGAGCTGTTCCAGCTGAATGCGCGTATTCTCAGCAACAGCTACAACGGCGAGCGTTTTGGAAAAGGCGTGTACTACCGGCTGGTCTATACATCCAGCAATAAAAAAATCTGGGAAAATTATTTTGTTTTTGAAGAAAAGCTGCTGGTCAGCACAGCCGGAAAGCTGCTCGGTTCCAGCTCTGACACGCTCAATGTCATGATGATGAATGCAACCAGGTACATTGCAAGGCAGTTTATGGAACGCATCCGGGCACATTTTGGTGACAGCGGTGAATTCGAGCTGAAAGAAGAAAACCTCCTGACTTATGAAGCCTTCCAGAAGCTTTACAACCGCCAGAACCCGCAGTGCAGCCTGCTGTTTGACACCGGGGAAGGATATTTTGCCTATGGTGCCATTGCCGCTGGCAGAAAGGGCGAATCGGGCGCTGCTGCCATCCGGGCAGAAAACGCCACCTCGGAAATTAAAAAATACTTAAACAACAGCCATAAGGACTGCCGGAAAAAAATCCTTCTGGTAGACGATTCCAGCGTTATCCGCCAGTCCATTACCATGCTGCTGGATAAAGATTATGAAGTGACCGCTGCAAAATCAGGATTTTCTGCTATCCGCTGCATGTCCCTGGACAGACCGGACCTTGTTCTTCTGGATTATGAAATGCCGGTCTGCGATGGCGCGCAGGTCCTGGAAATGATTCGTGCCGAGGAAGACCTCGCCGACACCCCGGTCATCTTTCTCAGCGGCACGCTGAATAAAGAAAAGCTCGCCAAAACCGCAGCCTTAAATCCTTCCGGATATCTGCTGAAATCCATGAAGCCGGAAGAATTAAAGCACAGCGTAGACAGCTTTTTCCGCAAATAAGCATTCTGCTGCATGCAAAAGAACTGGCGCGTTCAAAAGCATTTCCGCTTCTGAACGCGCCAGTCTTTTTTATGATATAGAAATCCCTGGCAGAATGCTATTCAATTAAGTCCAGCAGCTTTCCGGCCTCATCCGCCATCTGCACGGACACGTCCTTGCTGTTTTTCGATATCTCGATGTTTTTCTCCACGACATTTTCAATGACACCAAGCCCCTGTACTGCCTGGGTCACCGACTGTGCATTCTGCTTCACCAGTCCGGCCACCTCGCTGACGCTGTGGCTGGCTTCTTCGATTTCAGTCACGGCCGCTGCAAACTCCTGTGCGGTCTTTTCCGTAATCAGGCGGCCTTCTTCCACGGCATTGATGGAATTTGTAATCAGCTCGCTTG
>CAJTSV010000084.1 GCA_910579075.1 uncultured Eubacterium sp. | reverse complement strand
TCTGGCGGTGGAAACCGGGAAGAAACGGCTGTTTATTTTTATAATATATCAGATAAGAAAATGTAAATCATTTTTTACAGCAGATGAAAGTATTTTGATTTACTTTACCTGAAAACAGATATCCTGAAAAGCTGTTTTAAGTCTTATGCATAACATTTTATAGTAAATTGTTATCTGAAAGTATTTTATCTCAATTTTATTCTTTTTGCAAGTCCTAAGAAAAAATTGTCTATATTTCCAGTTTTAAGTCTTTTATTTCAAATATTATTTCATGTTTTTGTCTATATTTCACAAATATTTATGTATGTCATTTCAAAAAAATCGTTCAGGCGGAAACTGTTTTTTATTCAGGTATATGGAAAAAAATGGCTGAATTTTTCTGATCGTAAGTTTAAATTCCGCATAAATAAAGGGATTCCTGTCTTTTAAAGCGGGATTGAAACATAACAGTTTACTATAAAATGTTATGTTTCACAGGCAGACGGATTGTGGAAAGATTACGGGCTGCCAGCTGGTGAAACCGGAGGGAATTATGCGGAAACTGGATTATGGGAAAATGGGGATGCGCATCCGCCAGGTAAGAAAGGCAAAAGGCTGGTCGCAGAATGAGCTGGCAGAAAAATGCGGTATCAGTATGTCATTTTTAGGCCATATTGAGCGCGGCAGCAGAATTATGAGCATGGAAACGTTTGCAAATATCTGCACGGCGCTGGATGCCGGAGCCGATGAGCTGCTCTGGGGTGTGGCGTCTGTATCAGATGCCGTGCTGGATATGTGGAATCTGCCAGGAAAAGGCAGAAAAAACCAGGACAGGAACATTCAGGATGAGAAGAATCAGGTTAAAAAGAGCCGTGGGAAAGGGCGAAACGCTGAATCAGATGAGCAGAATACAGAACAAACAGATAAAAGAACAGGCAGCAGGAATGCAGACAGCTATGCGATGTATGTCAGGATTATGAAGTCTGTGGCGGAAATCATGAATGAAGGATAAGAAGCAGATTTGAAATGAAAAGGCGGGAAGGCCGGTGAAGGGAAAATATCAGAACGGGTGGCTGATGAAAGGAAGAAATATCACAATGGATGGACAGTTTGCTTGGAAAAGAACAGAAGATATCGAAATTGATTTTATGGATTTGCTGAGAAGGCTTTGTATGCAGTGGAAAAAGGCTGTTATTTTTGCCGTGGTATTTGCAGCGGTATCAGGCGGATGCGGATGGGTGCAAAACAGGAACAGCCAGCAGGAGCGTGTGTCGGAAACAGCTGGCACTGAAAAAATGGAAGAACTTACCAAGACAGAGAAGCAGGAGGTGGCAGATGCGGTACAGCTTGAACATGAGATGGAGGGCTTAGAGGCGTATTTAGAGGATTCTGTTTTAATGCAGCTTGACCCGTATCATAAAAACCGCGTGATTCTGCTTTACCGTATCAGTCATGCGAAAAGACAGGATTTGCCTGTAATAACTGAAAGTTATCTGAATTTTATGATAAATGGCGGAGCAGTGCAGCAGCTGGCAGAATCCGGCAGCTGCTGGAAGCAAATGGATAAAAGCTGTCTGGCCGAGCTGATTTCGGCGTATCAGAAAACGTACAGCCTGCCTTATCAGGAAATTCTCAATGAAATGGATAATGACAAAGCAATTGTGGATGCTCTTTTTTATACAGAAGTAACAGGAAAAAACAAACAGCTGGCAGAACAGCTGGCACAGGATTTGCACCATGTCCTTAAGACCTATTCGGCTGAAATAAAAAAGAATACAGGCGGGCACAGTCTTGTACTTGTAAACAGTGTGTCAGGAGTAACAGCAGACAGCGGCCTTCAGGCACAGCAGCATGATAAAAAAGCTTTATTGTCATCTGGCAGGACAAGCTTGAAAGCGATGACGGATGTTTTTAATAAAAATCAGATGGCAGCATATAAAAAAGCTGCTGGAATCAAAAGCGGCGATGAAGACAAAGAGGCGGAAGAAATAGCAGAACTGGACGGAAGCCGGAAGCATGTACTGAAATATGTGCTGTTGGGGTTTGCAGGAGGTGTATTTGTGTACTGCGGCCTGTTTGCATGCTGGTATCTGTTTTGTGATACGGTCAAAAGCACACAGGAAATGAAAAAAATTTATTCATTTCCGGTTTATGGCGCAATTCCGATGAAAAATTCTGATGCTTTTAAACAGGCAAATATACAGCTGCAAAACCGCATCAGGCTTGCCTGTAAACAAAAAGGAATTACAAGGATATGTGCAGCAGCTGGTTTTTCCTGCAGTGCTTATGAGAGAGAATGTCTTCATGACATGGAGCAGAATCTTCGGGAATTTCAAATTGATATGTCTGTTCTGGAAAATGACGGTGCAGATACGGATGCGTGGATGAATCTGGCAGAAGCTGGAAATGTCCTGATGGTATGCAGGCTGGGAACAACAACACGCCGGATGATTGATGATGAGATGGCTTTTTATCAGGATAATGGGATTCTGGTAGCCGGAGCGATTGTATTTACATAGATGATTTCTGGCAGTTCTTTTCAACATTGGATAAAAAACAGGGAGGAGACTACTACTGTATGGCAGAAATTCAGCAGGCAGACAGAGTGTATGCAAAAACAGCCAGATATGGAAAGCCGGAATCGGTTCTGATTGTCGCATCGGTTGCTTCTATGATAGACCAATTCAATATTCCAAATATCAGGCTGCTGATTAGCCTTGGATATCAGGTAGATGTGGCTGCTAATTTTAAAAATGGCAATACCTGTACCAGGAAAAGGCTGAAAGAACTTTTGAAGCTGTTAGACAGTCTTTCCGTAGACTGTTACCAGATAGATTTTGAACGGAAATTAAAAAATCCGGTGACTCTGGTCCGGGTATTCAGGCAGCTGGATTATGTGGTAACAGGCAGGGCTGTGCCAGTGAATCCGGTTTTTCATCATCCATCATCTATGCGCCATGTAAAGTACAGTTTTATGCATTCGCACAGTCCCGCTGGCGGGGCAGCTGGACGCCTCATTGCAAAGAAACATGGAATTATGTCAGTTTATACGGCACATGGATTTCATTTTTATCAAGGAGCACCACTAAAAAACTGGCTGTTATTCTATCCGGTGGAGCGGGCATTAAGCCGGATTACGGATGTGCTGATTACCATCAATCGGGAAGACTATAAAAGAGCCGTAAAAAAACTTCATGCAAAGAAGACTGTATATATTCCTGGAGTTGGAATTGACAGGGACAAATTTCAAAGGGGAGCCTATGATTCTGAAAAAGAGCGTGCACAGGCAGGTATAGGGACGCAAGATATCGTGCTGCTGTCAGTTGGGGAACTGATACCTCGGAAGAATCATGAAGCGGTCATCCGGGCAATACCAAAACTTGGCAATTCCCATGTTCAGTATTTTATTGCTGGAAAGGGAGAATTGGAAAAAAAACTAAAGCTGCTTGCCAGAAAGTGCGGGGTGGATAAGCAGGTTCATTTTTTGGGGTTTCGTACTGATATTCCTCAATTGTGTCATGCTGCGGATATTTTTGTATTTCCTTCCCATCAGGAAGGACTGCCTGTGGCACTGATGGAGGCAGCAGCCTGTAAGGTGCCCATTGCCTGCAGCGATATCCGTGGAAATACAGATATTGTCAGGGACAGCAGATTTTTGTTTGATGAAAACAGCATTGACAGTGTTGTACGCTGTCTGAGACCGCTGACCTGCAGCAGGGAACAGTTGAAAGCATTTGCAGGAGAATCAGCAGAAAAAAATTACTGTGCTTTGAAAGCATTTGATTTATCTTCTGTCAGCAGAATGATGAAGGCGCTGTATGAAGAAATAGGGGAAGAAATAAGAATTCGGGCAGGGAGACAGAGCCAAAAGCATTCTGGAAGAAGAAAGCGGGTATGCATTCTGAGGTCGAATCCGGTGAATCCAGACTCCAGGGTAGAAAAGGAAGCTGAAGCATTCAAGGAAGCCGGATATGATGTACACATTCTCTGCTGGGACAGGGAAAGCAGCCACAGGCCTTACAAAGAGTATATACATAACGGACAGATTCCGGTAACAAGAATCGGGTATCAGGCAGGATATGCGCAGGGCAGAAAGTCTGCACCTGCCTGGATAAAGTTTCAAATAAGCATGGTACGCTGGATTTTGAAAAAAGGCAGAAGGTTTGATGTTATCCATGCGTGCGACATTGACACAGCTCTTTTTTCGTATTTTCCAGCCCGGATAAGCAAATGCCGGTTTGTATTTGATGTATTTGACTTTGTTTGCGGAGAACCTGAAAATTTATGGCAGCATATAGTTCAGAAACTGCAATTCATGCTCGTGAATCGGGCAGATGCGGTAATTATATGCTCAGAACAGAGAAAAAAGCAGATAAAGGGCACACATCCTAAACGGTTATGTGTTGTGCATAATTCACCGGAACAGCTGCTTATCGGCAGTCATTCTCCGATGAATGTCAAGAAAGACAGGCTGTCAGTCGTTTACGTTGGCGTGCTTTTAAAAAACAGGCTCCTTGGAGAAATCCTGTCGTACTTTTCGAAGCATCCAGAGCATGATTTGTATCTGGGCGGTTTCGGTATTATGGAGCATGAAATAGAACAGGCAGCAGAAACATATGATAATATTCATTTTGCAGGCCGGATTCCGTATGATGAAACATTGGCTCTGGAACAGCTGTGTGATGTGATGATTGCAGCTTATGACCCGGCAGAAGAAAACAACCGGATGGCAGCGCCAAATAAATTTTATGAAAGCCTGATGCTTGGAAAACCAATGATTATGGCAGAAAATACCGGGATGTCTGATGTGCTTGTAAAACATGACATTGGTGTGTTAATTGAGTATTCTGAGAAAGGATTTGCCAGAGGACTGGACAAAATCATGCAGCGAAGGGCAGAATGGCCACAGATGGCAGAGCGCATGCATGCGTTATACGAAAAAGAATATTCGTGGCAGATTATGAAAGAAAGACTGCTTGGATTGTATGAAGCATTGTTTCGGGAGGAAAGGAAAATATGGAATTTATAACAGTATTCACACCTGCATATAACAGATGCAATCTCCTGAAACGTGTTTATAAAAGCCTCAAACGGCAGACAGATAAGGATTTCCGGTGGATGGTGATAGACGATGGCTCTACAGACGGAACGGGGAAATATATTGCTTCTCTGATGAAAAAAACAAATGATTTTCAGATAGAGTATTATTATAAACCAAATGGCGGCCTTCATACGGCATATAATGAAGCTATCAGGCATTTGCAGACAGAATTGTGTATGTGCTGTGACTCGGATGACTGGCTTCCTGATAACTGCATTGAAAAAATCAGGAAAACCTGGAAGAAAAAAGGCAGGAAACATCTGGCTGGAGTTATTGGTTTAGACTGTGATGCATCTGGGAAAATTATCGGACGCAGGCTTCCTGATAAAAGCGTGATTGATTTAAATGAATTGTTTATCAGGGGAAAGCTTCATGGAGATAAAAAAATAGCTGTGAGGTCTGAGTTGTACCAGAGCATTCCCCCAATGAAAACATGCCAGGGAGAAAAAAATTTTAATCCGAATTACTATAACGTTGCAGTCAGCGAACATTACAAATGGATTGTCCTGAATGAAAATCTTTGTTATGTAGAGTATCAGAAGGATGGCATGAGCAGCCGCATTTATAAACAGTATGCAGATAGTCCGAACAGCTTTATGGAATTGAGGAGGCTGTATCTCGGGCTTCGGAAAGCTACATTTTTATTTAAATGCCGGCATATCATTCATTATGATGCAGAATGCCTGCTGGCTGGCCGGCGAAAGGAGATATTTGGCTCTGCATCGCCAGACAGGGTTTTGTGTACTTTATTTTATCCGGCCGGACTGGTGTATTATGCATATATTCGAAGCAGATGCAGAAAATTTTAATGGGGAAAGAGGATGCTGTTTGTAATATTTCGAAATATCTATGATTATTTGTTTCTTTTGTTTGAGGGATTCCAGACGCATAATCCGGAATTTGAACTGCTTCTGGATAAAAAATTTGATAGACTGGCAGGCAAAATCAATGCATTTCATAATTCTGTGTCCATAAATAAAAAATGGAACCTTCCATGGAAAAAAGCATGGTACGGGGCTTATGCAGATTATGAAAAAATCAGTCAGGCGAAGGCGCAGGGAAAGACAATTGTATTTCTCTTTTTCGAAGGAAACCGCCTGGCATATCAGAAACAATATTTGGATTATTTAAAAGCAGGATATCCTGATGCAAAGTTTGTTTTTCGGTTTGTAAATCTGATTGATAAAAAAGATTTGCAGGATTTTCAGTTTGTCTGTAACAATTTCGATATGCTGATATCCATGGATGCCGGAGACTGCAGGAAATATGGCATGTGCTATGTTCCAAATACATTCTGGATAGAGAAAAGCAGAATACCGGTAATGCCAGAATCCGATGTTATCTTTCTTGGAAATGGAAAAGGAAGGCTCGCTGAATTGATTCGTGTGTATCAGATTTTAGACAGAGATGGAATGGACTGCCGTTTTTTTGTAAGGATGGAAAATAATTGCAGGCATCCGGTTCTGCCAGAGGGCATTCATCCTGTCCAGTCTATGAGTTACCTTCAATATCTGGGTTACGTGCAGAATTCAAAGTGTATACTGGAGATAGTGGCAGACGGTCAGAAAGGAAGCACGCTGAGAGCTGCAGAGTCAGTATTTTTTGAAAAACGGCTGATTACAAATAATGTGTATATGAAGAATGAAAGCTATTACCGGGAAGATGCCATGCAGATATACAGCCAGCCGGAGGATTTGCGTGGGTTTTCAAAGCTGGCAGGAAAGCCTGTGGACTGCTGGCCAAAACATACAATTGGACATGAACAGCTTTTTTCTGCAGTCAGGAATTATTTTAACAAAGCAAAGGATTACATAGGAAAATGACATATATTTTATATCTTTCCGCAGCCGTGGCAGGACTGGCTTGCAGCAAATCGAAAACCGTAACGGTATATGTTTATGCAGTAATGCTTTTTCTTGCTGGCTTTCGGACATCAGATTCGGATATGGGTTCTTACATTTATGAATATAGCCATGCTTTTGATGCGTATAACAGTGGCGGAAGGTATATCGGATATCAGTATGTAATCCGGTTTTTTAATCTGCTGGGAATGAGTTTTCAGGAATATCTTTTTGTTTTTTATGCAGCTTTGTTTTTGGTTTTGATATATGCAGTCAGGATGCTGACTGTCAGGGTAAATACCGTGCTTTCCCTGTATCTGCTTACTTTTTTTGGAATAGATGTCATTCAGATGAAATCTTTTATTGCAGGTATTTTTGCATTTGCGGGCATCGCATGTCTGCTGTGTATGCAGGAGGGAATGGTTACAAAACAGAAAAAACGGCTGCATATAACAGTATTTGTTTTGCTGGAAACAGCTGCCTTGCTGATGCATTTTTCCTATCTGTTTTTTTTGGCAGCAGGAATGGTATTCGTTCTGTTAAAACGAAAAAATACAATGAAATACTGGATTTATGCCTTTCTTACAGCAGCAGTCTTTCTGGTTTATTCCGGTATTACCGGAGTGATATTGTCATGGGCGGTAAATGCAGGCATTATTGGGAGTTATGATGCAGAATATATGCAGCAGTTTTTTTCAGTTCAGACACGGTTTGGCGCGTTGATTCCAGTGTCCTGGACTGTTCTCCTTGTTTATTTTATGTGCCACAGTAAATCATGCCAGTATTCTGGCAGTCAGGTGAAATTTTTGTATGCAGATACTGCAATGAATGACTTTGTACGGACATGCCTTTTGCTTATTCCGTGTTTTTTCGTATATGTATTCTTTTCCAGGCTTTTACGGCCATACATGCTGTTCGCATATATTGCTCTGGCTGACCGAAGGATAATCCGCGGAAAGATAAGACTGGCATCTGTGAGCGGCATGGCGTTTCTGGGTGCACTTGTTATGGGATATGGACTGGATATAATCCCTGCATTCTCAGGAACGATTGGAAGCCTGCTGGGAGAAAATGCGTTTCTTTAAACAGAGAAATCTGTACAGTAAAGCAGTTTAAAAGAAAGGAATTTCTGGAAATGGAAAAGCAGAATCAATTAATCAGTGTAGTAATTCCGGTTTATAATCAGGAAAGGTATCTGGACAGATGCCTGAAATCTGTATTAAACCAGACTTATCCCAATCTTGAAATAATCTGTGCAGATGACGGGTCGCAGGATAGGACAAAGAAAATACTTCAGAAATGGGCGAAAAAGGACAGCAGAGTGCATGTTTTAGAACTTCCACACAGCGGCGTCAGTATATGCCGTAACCGGGGGATAGAAGCATCGGGCGGAGATTACCTGCTTTTTGTAGATTCGGATGACTATATTGGAAAAAATATGATAGAGATACTGTATGAGAACATTCTGCGGCTGGATGCGGATATGTGTGTCTGTGGATATTTTGAGTGCATGAAGAAAGCAGTAAAAAGGCACAGCTTTCTTCCTTCCGGAGTTTATGATACCGGTGATTATCTGGGATATTTGATAAAAAGCCCGTTTAACAGTTATTTCGGAGGCCCAATCTGCAAGCTTGTCAAAAAAACAGTTTTTCAGAATCTGGATGTAAGATTTGAACCGGAAGAAATACTTGCAGAAGATTTTGTTTTTAACATGAAGGCATTAAGACATATTCACACGATAGCCGCCGTGGATGAATGCCTGTATTATTTCCGGCGTTATAGTGAGGGGTCGCTGTCAAAACAGTTCCATAGCTGGGAAACGGCATACCGGAGAGGAAACTGTATGCTGCAAGAGACTTTTATGACTTTCAGAATGCAGAATGTGTGGAAACGGTATCAAAAAGAACTGCAAAATTTTTATGTGGTAATGCTCCGGTTTTTTATCAGCCATATGATGGAGGACAGCCGCCTGGAGGAGGAAGAAAGAAAAAGATGTTTTCCGGAGATTATGGATATATGCAAAAAAGACATGGATTTTCATGTATTATATCGAAATCTGGATTTTAAGGGGAAAATAATATTTTTTATTTATCAGCATGGCCTGTACCAGACAGCTAAATTTCTGTACAGGAAGCAGTAAAAAAATAAAGCAGGAGTAAAAGAAGTGTCAGGAAAAATATCAGTAAAGCCTAAAAAAATTCTTCTTGTTTTTGGGACACGTCCCGAAGCAGTGAAAATGTGTCCGCTTGTAAAAGAATTCCAAAAGCGTAAATCACTACGCATGCGTGTCTGTGTGACAGGCCAGCATCGTTTCATGCTGACGCAGGTGTTAAAGGCATTTGATGTAAGACCGGATTATGACCTGGATGTTATGAAAGAAAGACAGTCACTGTTTGATATTACTGCAAGGGTGCTTGACGGGATGCACAAAATTTTAGAGGAAGCCAGGCCGGATATGGTTTTGGTTCATGGTGATACATCGACTGCATTTGCAGCAGCCCTTGCAGCATTTTACTGCAGAATTCCGGTTGGTCATGTAGAGGCCGGGCTTCGGACTTATGATATTCTTTCGCCTTACCCGGAAGAATTTAACCGGCAGGCAGCCGGAGCAATTGCATCACTGCATTTTGCTCCAACAGAGCGTGCTGCCAGGAATCTGCTGCGGGAAGGAAAGCGTGCAGATACAGTTTTTATTACCGGAAATACTGCAATTGATGCATTGAAAACTACAGTGAAAGAGAATTATTCACATCCACAGCTGGAATGGAGCAAGGGCAGCCGCCTGATACTGATAACAGCACATAGAAGGGAAAACCTTGGAATACCTATGCAGCATATGTTCCGGGCAATTAAACGTGTTTTGGATGAACACGATGATGTGAAGGCAATTTATCCGGTTCACCTGAATCCGGCAGTGCAGAAGGAAGCAGAACATGTGTTTGAAAATCATGAGCGAATTCATCTGATGGAACCGCTTGGGGTTTTGGATTTTCATAATTTTATGAAAGCATCTTATCTGATTCTTACGGACAGCGGGGGAATTCAAGAGGAAGCACCTGGACTTGGCAAGCCGGTTCTTGTGATGCGAGATACAACCGAACGCCCGGAAGGCATAGAAGCTGGCACATTAAAGCTGACAGGAACAGAGGAAGATGCGATTTACCATGCTTTTACAGACTTGCTGGATAAACGTTTCGAATATGAGAAAATGGCACATGCATCCAATCCATATGGTGACGGACATGCTTCGGAACGAATAGCAGATATCATAGAAAAACTGTGGAATAAATCATGTGATAAAGAATATGGGACAGAGAAAATATGACAGGGAAAGCAATTATAAACAGCAGGCCACTGGTGACGGTTTTAATGTCTGTGTATGATGAAAAGCTTTTGTATCTGAAACAGGCAGTAGAGAGTATTCTAAATCAGACTTATCATAATCTGGAAATTATTATTGTTGATGATTTTTGCGGGCAAGACTGTGCAGGAATGCTGGAGGATTATGCGAAGAAGGACAGGCGTATTTTTCTCATTAAAAATTCCCAGAATATGGGATTGACAAAATCGCTGAATACGGGCTTGAAATATGTACATGGAACTTATATAGCCAGAATGGATTCAGACGATATTTCTGTTCCTGACAGAATCGAACAGCAGGTCCGGTTTATGGAGCGCCACAAAGATGTGGCTGTCTGCGGTACGCTGTTATGCAATGCAGAAAATGGAGAACGCATAAAAATTCTGCGGTATTCTGCCAGCATGCGTGTCCGGGCTGTACGGATGATGCTGTATAATGCGGGAGCTGCCCATCCATCTGCCATGATTCGCACTGAGTTTTTGAAGAAAAATCATATCAGATATAATGAAGCATTCCATAGGGCACAGGACTATGCATTATGGTCTGAGATTATCTATCGGGGGGGGGAAGATGCATATTCTGCCGAAAGTGATGCTGAAATACCGGATGCATGAAAGGCAGATAAGCAGTGCTTTTCACGAGGAGCAGATACAGTGTGCGAGGGCTGTCAGAATCCAGAATCTGGAGAGACATCTGAATGATTCATTGTCCGAAAGGGAAAAGAAACGGTATCATGCTCTGGCAGAACAAGTTCTGGCAGGAGCGTTCAGAGATGATATAAAGCTGATTTTAAAAATCCAGTCAGGAGTTCATGGCGTTCATCCCGGCATATTGAAAAAAGAGCTGCTGATGAATTGGTGGGCCAGGGGAATCAGGGCTGTCAGAAACAAAGAGGAAGCAGGCGCAGGTTATTTTTGGAACAGGTATGCACTTTCCATTGCCAGGCCGGATAATTTGATTTATGCATTTATATATTTTGTATTAAAAATATGACGGAAAGCCGGCATTCATACAGAGTGTCTGTGTAGGGAAATCAAAGCTTATGGTAATTATAAAAATTTATGGCGGGCCTGAAAACCAGCTGTTTCAGCATGCACTTCATGTAATGCAGGCTAAAGCGGCAGATATTGCAAGGCAGTCTGATATCAGGATGGATTTAGCCAGCGGGATAAGACGAAAAATATTCCTTTCTGGAAAGCATGTAAAGGAATCATATATGGAAGGCTGCTTCCTGAAACATGGAGCAGCTGATATTATCTGTAAGGATTGGATAAAGCCGGGGAGCTGGAATGAGAGTTAAAAGTACTTTAAAAAATGGATTTTATGCAGTATGCTCCAGTCTTTCCATAGCTGTACTGGCGGTTTTTGTAAGGCGGCTGTTTGTACAGTATCTTTCTGTGGATTATCTGGGTTATGAAGGGCTGTTTGGAAATATCTTTGCACTTTTATCGCTCATGGATTTGGGAATTCCGATTTTAATTACATACAGGCTTTATCCTGCGTTTGCGTCCGGAAATAAAGAGAAGATTCAGGAACTGCTTGCAGTCAACCAGTATATATACCGTGCAGCAGGACTGCTGGTATTTGCAGCAGGTGCTTTTATGATACCTTTTCTTCCGGCAGTCATTCGAGGGGATGGCCTGGACTGGCATAATATTTATATATTTTATTCCATTCAGCTTGCATGTACACTGTGTACTTATTTTTTAGCTTATACAAGGGTGCTATATTCGGCAGACCAGAAAGAATATCAGTGTATCAGGATTGAGACAGCCTGTAATATGATAGCTGCTCTTGTGAAAATTTTTGTGATTCTTTTTACGAAAAGCTATGTGATGTATCTGCTGGCCGGGCTTTTTTATAATATCAGTGTGAATGGATGGATTTATATAAAATCTAAAAAAGACTATGGCGTAATTCCAAAGCGCAGGGTCACGCTTAATCAGATAAAAGAGCTTGGCATCCTGCATGACCTGAAAAATAATATTGTACAGAAAATATGCCTGGTAATATATGGCGGGACAGATAATATTATTATTTCTGCATTTCTTGGTATTTCACAGGCTGGGCGGATGGCAAGTTATACACTGATTTCTGCTTATGTGGCCAATTTCACTTCGAAACTGGCCAGCGCGTTTCAGGCATCGATTGGCAATTATATCTATTCGCAGGACAGGGCAGGCGTGACAAAACAGTTTCGCATGTTTGACATGATGGCGTTTGTATTTGCCAGTTTTGCAGCCGTGTCGTATATGGTTTTGTTTCAGCCTGTTATCCGTGTCTGGCTGGGAGATGAATTTCTTTTAGACAGCCTGTTTGTATATACTTTTGCGGCCAATCAGTATATTGGATATAATCATATGTTTCTATGCATGTACCGTAATTCCCTTGGAAGGTATGAAGTGGATAAGCCATATATTCTGGCAGGTACAGCAGGGAATCTGGTATTCTCAGTAATTCTGTCGGAATATTTTGGTGTTGCAGGAGTAATGATGGGGACGATATTTGGGCATCTGGGATTTTGGATAGGGCGTGTGAAAGTTGTGTATACACAGCTGATTCAAGAGCACGTAATCCATTACGCAGCGAGACAGGCTGTAAGGCTTACTGCAGCAGTATTAGAATGCATGTCTGCCATGATGCTTTCTGGGTACTGCATGGATGGGATTTCTGGCATTGTGCAGCGGATTGGAATATGCCTGATTGTTCCTAACGGACTGAATTATCTGCTGTTTTTCAGGACCACGGAAGGAAAAGATGCAGTCTGTTATGCCAGGATAGTCTGGGATATTGTGTGGAGCCGCAGAGACAGGGAAAAATAGATACAGGATAAGTGATAAAGGTAAGGAGGCTGGAAAATATGTGCCTGCTGTAAAAATGAGTGGCAGCAGGAAAGCGGAAGAAAAATCTGATTAAGACAAGTGAAAGGCAAGTTTGAATGAAAATTGGAGATTTATAAATGAATAAGAGGATGCAAGAGACAGCAGAAAAACAGCTTTTGATAACATTGAAATTCCAACACTGAAAGGAAATGCGGTTGGAACATTCTGGTATGAATTTCCAGATGTTATGCTTCCGTATTTGCTGGAACGGAGAGGAAAGCAGTATCATTTTTCTGAGATAGAGTGCCTGATGGCAGAAGGACCTTATGAATGGAATGCCCATGTAAGCATAAACAGGGATGATACCGTTATTGACTGTGGGGCAAATATCGGTATTTTTTCGGCTGTTGCATCTAAAAAAGGTGTAAAAGTCTATGCATTTGAACCAGACAGAAAGTCAGGATTTCATTTGCTGGATAAGAAATGTGGAATAGCTTTGTATTTGTACTGACTGATAGTTATAGCTGTAAAAAAGAATTTGATGTGCTGCAGGTTTAGCGGGAAGAATGAATGTGTTGAAAAATTTTATAAAAAGGGCTGTAAAAAATGTTACTCTCAAAGATAAAAAACAACATACAGTACGAAGTGTTAAAATTTCTGCCGGATAAACTGTTTCTTTCCTATTATTATAAGAAAAGAACAGGAAAGAAACTGGATTTTAACAATCCGCAGACTTTTAATGAAAAGCTGCAATATAAAAAGCTGTATGACAAAAATCCACTCTATACCATGCTGGCTGATAAATACCGGGTCAGGGAATATGTAAAGGAGAAAATTGGGGAAGAATATATGATTCCGCTGCTTGGCGTATGGGAGAATGAGAAGCAGATAAAGCCGGATGGGCTTCCAGGCCAGTTTGTTTTAAAATGCAATCATGACTCAGGTTCGGTATTTATATGCAAAAATAAACAGGAGTTTGATTTTGGAGCATGCCAAAAGCAGATTCATAAGGCGCTTCGGAGAAACTATTACTGGCCTGGCAGGGAATGGGCTTATAAACATATCAAACGGTGCGTGATTGCAGAAGCATACATCGAAGAATCTGGCTGTGAACTGCGGGATTATAAATTTTTCTGCTTTCATGGCCGGGCAGAATTTATCCAGGTGGATATTGACAGGCATACAAACCATACTCGCAGCATATATACAAGGAAATGGGAATTGCTGGATGTGTCTGTCGAATACCCTCGCAGCAGTGTGGATATAGAGTGTCCGCAGAACTTGCAGGATATGATACAGATAGCGGAAAAACTTTCAGAAGGACTGCATGACGTGAGGGTGGATTTGTACAATATTGATGGCAGGAAGATATATTTTGGTGAAATGACACTGTATCACGGTTCCGGTGGTGAACGGATAGAACCGGAATCATTTAATGATGTAATGGGCAGGCTGATGGAGCCGCCTGAAATAAGGAAAAGATAATGAATGAACTCAGGAAGACGGTTACGGTGTATCAGGACAGGCATATCCAGGACTATAGTGACAGGAAAAAAATAGAAGAAATGGTAAATGCTGCATTTCTTGGCTGTATCGAAAAAACATACGGGCACAGGGATATCAGAACAATATTCCTGCCGGGTTCAAAAGTGGTTATCAAGCCAAATTTTGTGCATGAAATGAATTTCAGGGTGCGATTTGATGGAGAAAAGATGGAGCACCCAAATGACTGTTTTATTACAGACTGGAGTGTGGTAAGGGCTGTTGTGAAGCTGTTATCTGACACGGATAATTTGCAGATAAGTATTTTGGAATGTCCTTTGCAGTCATGCAGTATTGAAAAAATAGTTACGAAAGACATGCTGGATGAGCTTGCGCAATTCAATCTGGCGAATACAGTTGAATTTATTGATGGCAGAAGAACGAAATATATTTTTGGTACAAAAGAGCCGAAAATTCTGCATGACTGCCGCGGGGAAGACAGGTATATTGATTTTGACCTGGGACAGGACAGTTTGCATGCGTCATATGATAAATATGCAGACAGGTTCCGGGTGACAGATTACCCTCCCGCAGAGATGCGCAGGTTTCATGCGAAGGGTATGCATCGTTATAGAATTGCACGGGAAGTTATGGAAGCGGACTATGTCATCAGCATTCCAAAACTGAAAACACATATGAAAGCAGGAATGACCTGTGCAATGAAAAATATGGTTGGAATAGTTGGCAATAAGGAATGTCTTCCGCATCATACGAAAGGTTCACCATTTTTTCCATGGGGGAGGGCAGGAGACTGCTATGGGGATTTTTCGATTCTGAAAATGATTGCGGAACATCTGACGGACAAGGCAAACCAGTATCTGGCCTTTGATGAAAAGATGTATTACAGAAAAATCAGGCTGCCACAGGCTATGATGTCTCTGCGCCGTCATCTGTGCCTGGATTATGATATTACGGGTTCCTGGCATGGAAACGATACAATTTCACGGACAATTGTTGATTTGAACCATATCCTGTATTATGGAGGTTCTGATGGCAAAATGCATGACCGGGTGCAGCGAAAAGTGTTTGCAGTGGTAGATGGCATTGTATCAGGCCAGGGCGAGGGGCCAATGAAGCCGCTGCCGGATAATACAGGCATTGTAGCTGTGTCGGAATCATCTGCGGCAGCAGATATTGTGTGTGCTGAAATAGCTGGACTGGACAGCCGCAAAATACGCTGTCTTGAGCCAGACAAAATCTGTACCATAAAATGGCCTCTTTCTGTTCCGCGCAGCCAGCTGCAGATTTTTGTAAATGACAGGCATGTGTCATATTCCAGACTGCGCAGCATTCATAAGAAGATAACAGTACCGCCCCGCTGGGAAGGAAAAATTGAAAAATACGCAGAAACAGAATTCAGCTATCCTCGGAATTTTTTGCAGAATCTGGCGGGTTATCCTGAGCGGATTATCCGAAAAATCCAGAAGGGGATAGAAACAAAATCGTAAGGATGTGGGTCCAAGTACTTTTCTGTCAGATCATAAACGGAACCGGTTTGCAGAATCACTGGACAGGGGAATAGTTCTGGAGATTTATCGGAATTTCTGTATTTATTTTTTCAGTAATTCCTACGGCCTTGCCAGGATATTTTATAACAGGTGACAGCGGAAAGGAGTTGCATTTTACCAGCAGCCAGGATAAAATGTAGGCAGTATTTCAGAAAGCGGGGAATTATCATGGCAAGGACAGCGGCAATTGGAGAACAGGATTTCAGTAAAATTATCGAAAAAGACTATTTCTATATTGATAAAACAGTTTTCATAAAAGAATGGTGGGAAAATGGAGATACAGTTACGTTAATTACCCGCCCGCGAAGGTTTGGAAAAACACTGGCAATGAGCATGCTGGAAAAATTTTTTTCTGTCAGCTATGCTGGAAAAGGCAGATTATTTGAAAATCTTCATATCTGGAAGGAAAAAGGATATCAGGAACTACAGGGAACGTATCCGGTCATTTTTCTGAGCTTTGCTGATATAAAAGCTGGAAGTTATGGCGAAGCTTATGAAGGTATCTGCAGGGTTATTGGCAGAGAGTACCGCAGATACAGTTCCATGATGGAGTCAGATTGTTTCTTGCAGTCAGATAGAAAGCAGTTTCATAAGATTTTGAATGGAGCTTCCTGTATAATTCAAGTATAGGGAATTCCAAGAAAGAAGGTTGAGA
>CAJTSV010000083.1:10647-17006 GCA_910579075.1 uncultured Eubacterium sp. | reverse complement strand
TCCTTCCAAAATCCTGTGTGCCAATTGCAATTGTTCTTGCCATATTTTCTCTCCCAATTCAGATGCCGGATTTGCAGTACAGCCAAAACGGTTTCCAAAGACTATTATAATGAAAGAAAACCGAAACCGCAACTGCAAAACCTGTTTTACTTTTTCCTTTCTTTGCTGTATAATAAGAAAGTGCTGCACCGGCCCTGGTGCAGGATTTCAGATACTGGAGGCAGAAATGAATACACGGCGCTTGCTCAGTTATGTCCGGCAGGCTGCAGATGATTACGTCCTGATAGAAGAACATGACAAAATCGCGGCAGGCCTTTCCGGCGGAAAAGACTCCCTTACCATGCTGTATGCCCTGAAAAAACTGCAGCGGTTTTACCCAAAGCATTTTGAACTGACAGCCATTACCGTTCACCTGGGCTTTGAAGACTTTCACCCGGAACCGATTGCAGCATTCTGCAAAGAGCTGGACGTGCCTTATAAAATCGTACATACCGATATCGCAGGCATTGTTTTCGGCCCGGATAACGTGCAGAATCCATGCTCGCTCTGTGCCAGGCTGCGCAAAGGCGCATTTAATGAGGCTGCCCTGCAGCTCGGGTGCAATAAGACAGCATATGCGCATCACCGGGACGATTTGATTGAAACAATGCTGCTCTCTTTATTTTATGAAGGCCGTTTTCACTCCTTTTCTCCGAAAACGGAACTGGAACGCACCGGTTTAACATTAATCCGTCCTTTGATTTATGTACCGGAGGCCGAAATTACAGGGTTTTGGCACAGGCACTTGTTTCCGGCTGTCCGAAATCCATGTCCGGCAGAGGGACAGACAAAGCGGCAGTATATCAAAGAACTGCTTGGACAGCTGAACCGGGAAAACCCGGGCATCAAAGAACGGATGTTTACCGCTATCCGTTCTGCGTCATTTGAGGACTGGCCAGAAGTTAAAATATAACCATGATTTAATGAAAGATAAGGCAGGTTTTATTATGGAAAAATCGTATCATGAAAAGATTAAAATCGAAAATGAACAAAAGCTGCGTGAAATGGTCAAAGAGCTTCCCCGCTTCTGCCGGGAATTTTTCCTTGGAACAGAGCACGCGACATCTTCCCGTACACGGCTTGCTTATGCATATGACCTTGGCATTTTTTTCTCCTTCCTGCACGAGAATAACCCAGCCTGCCACAAATATGAAATTACCAGCATACCGATTTCCTTTCTGGACATGATTACACCGCTGGATATTGAAGAATATTTAAGCTACTTAAAAGTCTATACCAAAGACGGCGTAGAGCATACCAATGATGAGCGCGGCATTTCCAGAAAGCTCGCCAGCCTGAGAAGCTTTTATAACTACTATTTCCGAAAACAGCTGATTAAAACAAACCCGCCAGACCTTGTAAAACCGCCGAAGCTTCATGAAAAAGAAATCGTGCGCCTGGATGTGGATGAAGTGGCCATGCTTTTAGATGAAGTAGAATCCGGGGAAAAGCTCACGGCACACCAGCTGAAATACCATGGACAGACAAAGCTGCGCGACCTGGCACTGCTCTCGCTTCTGCTTGGAACCGGAATCCGTGTTTCGGAATGCGTTGGCATTGATATCAACGATGTTGATTTTAAAAACAACGGCGTAAAGATACACCGGAAAGGCGGCGCGGAAGTTATCGTGTACTTTAACGATGAAGTAGCCGAAGCCCTGCTGGATTATCTTGAGGTACGCAGCGAAACAGAAGCCGCGGACGGCCATGCAAACGCCCTCTTTTTATCCATGCAGCGCAAGCGCATCGGCGTGCGTTCGGTAGAAAAGCTTGTCAAAAAATATGCACAGCTCGTTACGACCGTTAAGCGCATTACCCCGCATAAGCTGCGCAGTACATTCGGCACAAATCTCTACCAGGAAACCGGAGACATTTATCTTGTGGCAGACGTGCTCGGTCACAAAGACGTCAATACAACAAGGCGCCATTATGCCGCACAGGCAGATGCCAGAAGACGCCAGGCAGCCAGAATGGTACAGCTGCGTGAAAAATAACCATCCACCGAAGGCTTTCGTTCCTGACATCCTGTACGGAAGCCTTCCGGAAATAAATTCCTGCTGCACTTTTTGGGCCTGTGCTTTTCAGCTTATCTTTTTAAAATAATCGCATTCTTTCCCCAATAAGCTCCTGCATCAATTTACCATCTGCTCTTTTTGAAAATAACTTCCTATAACATTGGTTCGTATGAATATAAATACAAACAATTCACAAATATTATAAAATAAAACAGATAATTCAGGAGCGCAACTGCCTTTTGACGCACTGTTGCTCATGTTGCGCGGAATAATTTTAAGCAAATCAATGAACAAATGGTACAGGTATTTATTTTTAAATGAATCCCCATAGATTACCCACGATACCTTCATTCATAACCCTGTTCATAATATGGAACAATCAGGCATGTATCAGAACTTATGTTCTCGTCCGACAAATGGTTCAGATATTTGATTCTCCGGATATACCTGTCCATATTTTTATATTCACTGGAATAATAGCGCCTGGATATCTCCCACAGGGACTCCCCGGAACGGACACGGATGCTTGCATAGCATTCCAGCCGGTCTTCTGCCCGTTTCCCGGCCGGAACCGATAGATGATGCAGGATGCATAAGGCACAGAATATAAAAAAAGAAATCTGCAGGACGCTGATAACAGCAAACGCTGCAAAGGACAGGCGATGGAAATCCAAATCCCGCACAGCAGGCTTGCAGCGTGGCAGAGCTGCAGGGGATTTAACGTTCGCGGCATTCGCCAAATTCCCGTGCAGGTACGGCACCTGATCCACTGCCCGCGAAAATAAATGCTTCATGCTGATATCTCCTTTCTGTTCTGGAAGAAACGTTTGTTCGAGTTTTTAATATTATAATCTCAGAACATGTGTTTGTCAACATAAAAAATAAAAGTAGAATTGCATAAGAATAATTATGTAAACTTTGTGTGAAAACATGACGAATCCTTTATAACTGCTTCATGGCTTTTATATTATACAAAACAAATCCCGCTGCAAACAAATATTCTGAATATATGTTTGCATTCTAAGCCCGGATATGTTAAAATAATGTTTAAGAAAGCAGCATCCCAAAGACCGGCAGACACTGTAAACTACCAGGGAGGAAACTTTTATGGCATACGGAAAAATATCAGCAAAGCAGAAAGAAATTTTAGAATATATCAAAGAAGAAATCCTTCGGAAAGGATATCCGCCGTCAGTACGTGAAATCTGCGGAGCCGTGCACTTAAAGTCCACGTCTTCGGTCCATGCGCATTTGGAAACGCTGGAAAAAAACGGGTATATCCGCAAAGACCCGTCCAAGCCGCGGGCAATTGAAATTCTGGATGAAAATTTTGGCATTGCAAGGCGCGGAGTTGCCAATATCCCGGTTGTGGGCAGTGTAGCTGCCGGACAGCCGATTCTTGCTATTGAAAACATCGAATCCTATTTCCCGATTCCGATTGACATGGTGCCGAACAAGGAAACATTTATTTTAAAGGTCAAAGGAGAAAGCATGATTAACGCCGGCATTTTTGACGGAGACAAGGTCATGGTGCAAAAACAGCCGACTGCTGAAAACGGGGAAATTGTCGTAGCGCTTATCGATGATTCTGCGACCGTAAAGACTTTTTACAAAGAAAAAGGCCATATCCGGCTGCAGCCGGAAAATGATGCCTATGAGCCGATTATTGTACAGGATTGCACCATACTGGGCAAAGTATTTGGCGTTTTCCGCCTGTTTTCCTGACCTGGCACATGCGGCGTGCTGTGCGCCCTGCATGCCAGGCTCTCTTTAACAGCCTGCCGTAAACGCAGATTTCATCACCGCCTGGCTGAACGGATATTGTGCCAGATACAGGCGGTGCTGTTCTGCCTTACGCTTCCAGGTCAGCTGCATCGATAAACTTTCCATCGCCCCAGATTCGTTCCAGATCATAAAACAGACGGTCTTCCTTTGAAAAGACATGCACGATAATATCGCCATAATCCATCAGCACCCAGCTGGAATTGCGGTTGCCTTCGACCTGCTTTACCTGCACGCCCGCCTTGAAAAGCTCCTCGTCCACGGCATCGCGCATGGCTTCTATCTGGTGCTGGCTGGCACCGTCTGCAATGATAAAATAATCTGCAAGCACGGAAATGCCGCTGATATCGATAATGCGGATATCCGAAGCTTTTTTGTCATCCAGCGCCTTGCAGGCAATTTTTGCCATTTCTTTACTCGTTATGCTCATTGGCTATATTCCTCCTGTTTTTATAATATTCATACGTTAATTCGGTTGCAGGGTCAATCCGCCCGGATTTTTCATTCAGATAATGCAGTGTATCATAAAGAATTTTTTCAACCGTGTGTTCCAGGCTCTGAAATGCCATCTGGCGGATTTGCGGCAGGTTCTGCGCCTTATCACGCCCGGGCTCTATATAATCTGCAATAAAAAGAATCATGTCCAGGGTACTCATGGCTGGTACTCCGGTCGTATGCACAGCAATGGCATGCAGGATTTCCTCGTCTTCAATATCATATTTCTTTCTGGCAATCACTGCACCTGCCTTTGCATGAAGCAGGAACGGATTTTCGTATTCAATATCCGTAATCGGAACATGATGCTTTTCGCACAGCTCTATTTTTTTCTCATGCGGCATGCTTTTTGCACAGTCATGAAGCAGCCCTGCTGTCATGGCCTTTTTTATGTCATAGCCGTATGCCATGGCAAGCGATGCAGCCGTATACATGACACCAAGCGTATGCCGGTAACGGTCTTTTTCGATATGGCGTTTTAATTTTTTCCGGTATTTTTCTATTTCATGCATGATTCAGTTCCTTTCGCTTCGTTCGGGCAAAAACAGAATGAATATGTCCGTCAGTTTCCCGGCCTGTTCTGATAAATCTGATTCTCCCTGATATACTCCCCCACGCTGTCCGGCACCAGATAGCGGATGGAATGATGGCTCATGACGCGCTGGCGGATAATATTGGAAGATACGGAAAAATTCGGCGTATTGATAAAGCCGACCTTTGTGCCGTACCTGTGCCAGAGCTGTTCGCGTATCGGCAGCAGTTCTTCCATATTCAAGCCGTCCCGCACTGCCGCCAGGATAACGCTCAGGCGGCTGATTTCATCCGGACAGCGCCAGGTGTCAAAATAAGCCAGCGAATCTGCGCCCATAATAAAATACAGCCCGCAGTCCTTTTTCTGATCATGAAAAGCCCGGATAGTCAGATGCGTATAGGAAACACCCTGCCTGGAAATTTCATAATCCGAACAGGTAAAATGCGGATTATCCGCTGTAGCCAGCCGCAGCATTTCCATGCGGTGCTCTGCATCCAGTATCTGCCTGGAATCTTTATGCGGCGAGCTGCCCGTCGGCATAAAAATCACCTCGTCCAGCTCAAACTGCTCGTATGCATTTTCTGCAATCAGAAGATGCCCGTAATGGACTGGATTAAATGTGCCGCCCATCAGGCCGATTTTCTTTTTTTTCATATGACCTGCCTGTCCCGTTTCCCGTTACGGCTGCGGTTTTGCTGCCAGCGGCAGCTCGATTTTCGGGTTTTTCTTTGACGGACGGTACAGGATAAACCGTTTGCCGATAACCTGGACAACCGCAGAATGCGTCCGCTCTGCTGCCATGTCCGCCAGCTCCCTCGGATCGTCAAAACAGTTTTTCAGCACGGAAATCTTAACCAGCTCTCTTTTTTCAAGCGCATCGCTGATAGATTCTGTCATGGCAGGGGTCAGGCTCGCTTTCCCAATCTGGAATATCGGTTCGATTTTCCCGGAAAGGGTTTTTAAGTAAGCCCTCTGCTTGCTTGTTAACTCCATAGATTCCTTCCTTTCCTGTCTGATATGAAACAGCTATTTATAATATTCAAATTCCAGGGAATACATGCGCACGGTGTCGCCTTCCTGAATGCCCTTTTTTTCCAGCTCATTCAGAATGCCATGTTTTTTCAGGAAATTCTGGAAAAACAGGAATCCGCGTTCTGCTTCCAGGTTTGTATAGCCGAGCATTTTTTCGATTTTCGGCCCTTCGACTACATAAGCGCCGTCTTCCGGGCTGATGGTCACGGTAAATGCATCCGCTTTTTCCGGCCGGATGGATGACGGGTCATACTCAGGCTCGTAAACAACCGGTTCTTCATGAATTTCATCCAGAAGCTTTTTGACCGCATAAACCAGCTCGTTTAATCCCTGCCCGCTGACTGCGGAAATCGGGTATACGGTAACGCCGAGCGGTTCAAATTCTTCCCGCAGCTGTTCTATCACGCTGCTTTCCCCCTGATAAAGGGCATCTATTTTATTTGCCGCGATTACCTGCGGCTTTT
>CAJTSV010000083.1:0-10637 GCA_910579075.1 uncultured Eubacterium sp. | reverse complement strand
GGGTTAAAATTTTTCAGCTCCTCATTAATCGCATGAATATCCGATACCGGATCCCGTCCTTCGGTGGAAGCTGCGTCCACGATATGGATAATGACCCGCGTGCGCTCGATATGCTTTAAAAATTCATGCCCAAGGCCGATGCCCTGCGAAGCGCCTTCAATCAGCCCCGGAATATCCGCAATCACAAAGCCGGTGCCGTCTCCCAGGTCCACAACCCCCAGATTCGGCTGCAGCGTCGTAAAATGATAGTTCGCGATTTTCGGCTGCGCATTGGTCACGCGTGATAACAGCGTGGATTTCCCGACATTCGGAAAACCGACCAGACCCACATCCGCAATCACCTTTAATTCCAGCTTTACTTCGATTTCAATGGCATCCTGGCCAGGCTGCGCATATTTGGGAGCCTGCATTGTGGAAGTAGCGTAATGCTGGTTTCCAAGGCCGCCGCGGCCGCCCCTTAAAACGGTCTGCCTGACATTGCCGCCTGACATATCGGCAATGATTTTATCCGTCTGTGCATCCCGGATAATTGTCCCGGCAGGCACCTTTAACACGAGGTCTTCGCCTTTTTTGCCATAGCAGTTGCGTTTTTTTCCATCTTCCCCGGGCTGCGCTGCAAATTTGCGCCTGTGCCTGTAATCAGCCAGTGTGTTCATGCCCTCGTCCACGGCAAAGATGACATCGCCTCCTTTGCCGCCGTCTCCGCCGTCCGGCCCGCCGTTGGGCACATACTTTTCCCGGCGGAAGCTGACGTGGCCGTCTCCCCCTTTGCCTGATTTAATAATGATTTTTGCGCTGTCGGCAAACATATTTTCTTATCTCCTAACGAAAAAAGCAAATGCCGCTGCTTATTTTTCCAGCATGAAGGCGTTCCTGCGATGCCACTGCCCGCCTGGCGCCCTGCCGATGAAAAATATGCAGCGGTATTTGCCTGAATGAAAACGAATCTGCTTTTGCAGCTTATTCGTTAACGACTGGATATACGGAAGCCTGTTTCCTGTCCCTTCCTTTTCTCTCAAATCTCAGAATACCGTCTACTTTTGCGAATAATGTATCATCACCGCCGCGTCCCACGTTATTGCCCGGATGGATTTTCGTGCCGCGCTGCCTGTAAAGAACATTTCCCGCTTTTACAAACTGTCCGTCTGCCCTTTTTGCACCTAAACGCTTCGATTCAGAGTCACGCCCGTTTTTTGTAGAGCCAACGCCCTTTTTATGCGCAAAATACTGAAGGTTTAATTCAAACATGTCCTACACCTCCTTCATGCTTAAAAAACTATAATCAGTTCCATATCTGTCCTGTATTTCCTGTAATCCCAAAACCATGGCGTCTAACAGCAGTGTTCCATCGTGGCCGGACGGATGATGCAGCCGGATATCAATCAGCCCTGTTTTCTGGTCTGAGCGTGCGTCAAACGTTTCGTCCGTAAATGCTTCCAGTGCATTTACGGTGTTAATGACTAACACGGAAACCCCGGCGCATACAATATCTTCCCCGGCCTCTGCAAACCCTGCATGTCCTGCGCAGTGAAATCCGGTATACTGCCCGGCATGGTTTCGATAAACGGTAACCTTTATCATGATTCCTGCCTGGGACTAGGCATTGATTTTTTCAATCTTGACCTGCGTAAATGACTGCCTGTGGCCCTGCTTTTTATGATAGCCGGTTTTCCTTTTGTACTTGTATACGATAACTTTCTTTCCACGGCCTTCCTTTACAACGGAACCTGTTACGGTTGCGTTTGCAACGGTCGGGCTGCCGACGGTCAGTTCTCCATTGCTGACTGCCAGTACCTGGTCAAACGTTACGCTCTGTCCAGGTTCAGCACCGAGCTTTTCAATGGTAATGATATCGCCTTCGGATACTTTGTACTGTTTTCCGCCTGTTGCTATAATTGCGTACATTGTGCACCTCCTATTTATCATTACTCGCCAGCTTTGGTGATGTCATAACATGCTTTTACCTAGCTGTGCGGCATACTCATAGAGAATAGCATATATGGCATGGATTCGTCAAGAGGTTTTTCCAGATTTTATACGAAACCGTCACAGGAATGCCCCAACCAGAATTTTATCTCCAAAACGCACATTCCGGATGCCTGTTTCTTTCTTTTTGTTAAAATTGAATACAACCATATACCCTTTGCTTAAACGGTAATCATCCAGATAATCCAGCAGCTGTTTTTCGCCTTTTTCATGATATGCCCTGCATATCCGGAGATGTAAGAAAAAAATTATAAAGCAGCACATCAAAAATCCGGTTTGCGATTGTAACACAGCCGCCTGTCTTTTTCAGAAAGCCAAACATCAGTGCCATTTCCACATAACGGGTTCCAGGTACATATGCAATTTCTTTTCCATAAAATAACAGCTCCTGCAAAACAGCTGCCAGCTGCGGGTAATCTTCCAGTTTATTCCATAAAGACTCAAACAAGGCATTCGGTTCTGCCAGAATCATTCTGACAGCTTCCAGAAATCCCTTTTTTGTCCATGCCAGACGGGCATCTGGAAATTCCAGGCTTCCCTTTACCTGTTCATCCATCAGCTTGCACAGCCTGGACACAAGATATGGATAGCCGGATGTATAATCATAAAGCATCCCTGCCATTTCCGCCGTATTCATTCCGGTATGGTAATCCGCTTCGTATTCCAAAAGCATGCCTTCAATTTCGGATGCTGACAGGCTCATGTCCACAAGAAAGTCTGCTGCAATATTCCATGGGCTGTTTCTTGCATGTTCTTCCTGCGGACGGATTTTCTGCCGGATATTGCGGATATCATATACTCCGTCCAGAATGACAGACCGAAAGGACGGCGTTTCATCCCGGTCGATATAATATCCGCGCAGCTGGGAAAGAAAATCCAGAAAAACCTGATTATCTGCAGCGCTGTCTGCTTCATCAATCATAAGCACCACAGGCTTTATGCTATATCTGCAAATCAGGCTCAGGCACTGGAATAATTCTACCAGCTCCAGTTCTTCCCTGCGGCTGGCGGCCATATCATAAAGCCTGTTTACAGCCGCATGCCCTTCAGGCTCCTGCATCTGGCTGCTGTCCAGCTTTGCAAGAAAAGCCGCCGCAAAGGCTGCGGAAAATGTATGTTCATTCTGAAATTTTGCAGCACTCATTTCCTTCTGGAAATCCAGGCTGACAACTGCGTAATCATTTCGCAGATACCTGGCCAGAGCCCGCAGCACGGTTGTTTTGCCATACTGTCTTGCACGGTTTACTGTAAAATACTGTCCTCTATCTGTCATTTTTTTCATTTCAGAAACAATCCGGCTGATATCTGCCATATAATGCAGTCCAGGCTTGCAGTCTGCATGGACATTAAAAATCTTTGGCATATCCTGCAGTCCCCCTTTCAGAAATCAGAAAAATTCCCATTCATCTGCTCTGCCAGCGGTTTTTTCACTTTTTTGCGCGTCAGCTCCACCAGCCCGAGCCTGGTCAGCCCGGCGATTTCCGAAGGTACCGGGTCTTCCTTTAAGCAGGAGCCGAAATGCTGCAGCAGCGCAGCATTCCGTTCCTTGTCGTACATGTCGATAAAATCCACGATAATAATGCCGGACAGGTTGCGCAGCCGCAGCTGGCGTGCGATTTCCTGCGCTGCTTCCAGGTTGATTTTAAAATGTGTTTCCTGTTTGTCCTTTTTGGACACATTCCTGCCGCTGTTTACATCAATGACCGTCAGCGCTTCCGTATGCTCAATTACAATATTGGCACCGGATTTCAGCCAGACTCTTGTATAAAAGGCTGCTTCCAGCTGCCCGGCCAGATTGTAAAGACGTGCCAGGGACAGCATGCTGTCTTCATAAAAACGAACCTTCAGGCTATCCCGCGCGTATGCCTTTATCTGCTCATAAACCTGCGCATCATCGGTCACTGCTTCTTCCAGCAGGGTTTTATCTGCATCCCGCAGCATCTTCATATAAAACGGCTGTTCTTTATAGAGACAGGAAAACACGGTACGGGACGCCGCATGGGCTATAATCTGTGACAATTCGTCCAGGATACGCTGAAAATCTGCCCTCACATCCGCTTCTCCTGCGCCGGCGGCATTTGTCCGTATAATCAGCCCAAACTGCCGTTTTCCATCGCTGCATGGAATTTCTGCTTCCAGCTGCACGGCCAGCTCACGCAGGCGCATTCGGTCTTTTCCGGATATCTTCGATGAAATGCCCGTCTCCCGCCTCCCGCTTGTCAGCACGGCATATTCCCCGGAAATGCTTAAATTCGTTGTAACGCGGGCATCCTTTAGCTTCATTGCTTCTTTGACGACCTGCACGGCCAGCTCATCGCCTGCGGCAAGCGGCTTATCCGAGCCCTTTTTGGTAAAAACCGGATTTTTCAAATCCTCCAGCGGCAGGTAGCATATCCGCCCGCCGGCAATCTCCACAAAGGCGGCATTGATATTGGAAGCAATGTTTTTTACGCGCCCAATGTAAATGTTGTTCAGGATGCTTTCGGATTTTTCCGGCTGCACCGATGCTTCTATCATGCGCCGGTCTTCACACAGTGCACAGATCTGAAAGCAGCATGGACTTCCCGTTCTGGAACTTGCAATCGTTTCGCTGGCAATAATTAATTTCTGTTTCATGACTGCCTGATTTCCTTCCCGGCTTCGAGCAGCGGCCTGTTCACTCCGCCTGCATCCGTAAAATACACATCCTTTCGGTGTATCTGCACGCAGGCTGCATCAAATTCCAGCCCCATATGCCGGTAAAACGCTTCGAGTGCCAGCTCCGGCTTCAGGTTATCGGTGCTCCCGGTGCTGGCATTCAGGTAATACACCGGCATCCCGCCAGACTGCGCGTTTGGCGGCAGTATCTGAAAATCATATACCAGCTGCTTTAAATCCATTGTTTTTTCACTCTTTTTTGTCTTTTTAGCCACCAGCACCTGCTGCGGTTTTTCAAAAAACTCCTGCAGCTGCTGCGAAAGGAAGCCTGCATCCCGCAGGCATTCCGGTACCTGCGCGCTGTTTTTATGCCAGATTTCATAATCCGCAGCTGACACGACAGACATTGCAGCCTTTGCCTTATCATCCAGCTGCACATAGCCGGTAATCTCCATGCCATGCGGCATTACCGCATTCAGCCCTGCCATCGATGCTTCGGAAGAATCCGACTGGTGCACTTCGATATCCAGGTATTCCCCGTCACTGGTAATGCCGACGCCGAGCGGCGCTGCAAACGACATAACCTGGTGCGGGCTGAAGCCTTCGGAATAGCAGATGTCAATGCCGCTTCTGCGGACTGCTTTCTGGAAAAACCGCATGATGTCCAGATGCCCGATAAATTTCATAACCCCGTATTTGCGGAATTTAATCCTGATTTTCATAACAGACACCTCCTCCAAATCCGGCGGCACCGCATCCCTGGCACTGCCCGCGGCAGTTTTGTGATGTCTGTGCCTGTGCAGCTTTTTTCCATTCGCGCAGCAGGTATTCCTTCGTCACGCCCGTGTCTATAAAATCCCACGGAAACCGTTCGTCCTCCCTGCGCTCGCGCACCGTGTAAAAATCCATATCAATGCCTGCTTTTTCAAACGCCCGCTGCCAGCGGCTGTGGTCATAAAATTCAGACCACGAGTCAAACAAAGCGCCGTCTTCATATGCATAGCGGATGGCCTTTGACACCTTGCGGTCTGCGCGTGCGAACACGCCTTCCAGCACGGAAACATCCGTTTCATGCCAGTTATATTTCATGCTTCTGCGGTTTAACTGGGCCTTTACAGCTTCACTGACCGTTCTGGCAAAGCCCGCATAATCATCCTTTCCATGCATCTTAGCCCACTGAAACGGCGTAAACGGTTTTGGAATGAAAAAAGACGTGCTGATGGTAATCTGGCACTTGCCATTTCGTTTTTCCTTTGGTATCTCATAGTAGCGGACAGCAATCTGATTCGCAAGCTCTGCAATCGCCCTGCGGTCTTCGTCTGTTTCATACGGCAGGCCGAGCATAAAATAGAGCTTGACCTTCTGCCAGCCGCCTTCAAACGCCAGCCCGGCCCCGTGCACAATCACATCCTCAGTCAGTCCCTTATTAATAACATCCCGCATGCGCTGTGACCCGGCTTCCGGCGCAAAGGTCAGGCTGGATTTGCGGATATCCTGCACTTTTCCCATGACATCCAGCGAAAATGCATCGATGCGCAGCGACGGCAGCGAAATATTGACGCCTTTGTCCTTATAATTCTCAATCAGGTACTCCACAAGAGCGCCAAGCTTTGAATAGTCGCTGGAGCTTAACGACGTCAGCGATATTTCGTCATACCCGGTATTTTTTAACAGGTTATCGGCATCCCGCTTGAGCGTTTCCAGGTCTTTTTCCCTGGCCGGGCGGTAAATCTGCCCAGCCTGGCAGAAGCGGCAGCCCCGGATGCAGCCGCGCATGATTTCCAGCACTACACGGTCCTGCGTGATTTTTATATACGGCACAACCGGCTTTTCGGGAAACACAGGACTGGAAAAATCCGCGACTATCTGTTTTCGCACCGTTTCCGGCACGCCCGGCACATTCGGCTTCATATCTGCAACCGTTCCGTCTTCCTGATAGGAAACATCATACAGCGAAGGCACATAAATGCCTGGAATGGATGCTGACCGGATAAGAAACTCCCGCCTTGTCCAGCCTTCTTTTTTTGCCTGCTTATACAGGTCAAACAAAGCATCATACGAAATCTCGCCTTCCCCGATATAAAACAAATCGAAAAATTCTGCAACCGGCTCCGGGTTGTATGTGCAGGGGCCCCCGCCAATGACAAACGGCATGCCCTCCGTGCGCTCTGCGGCGGCAAGCGGAATATGGGAAAGGTCCAAAATCTGCAGGATGTTCGTATAGCACATTTCATACTGCAGCGTCATGCCGATAAAGTCAAACCGTTCGAGCGGTTCCTGCGATTCCAGCGCAAACAGGGGAATATCCTGTTCTTTCATAATTCTGTGCAGGTCCGGCCATGGGGAAAAGACGCGTTCGCAGTATACGTCTTTTCTGCGGTTGAACATATCATATAAAATTTTCATGCCCAGATGGGACATGCCAATCTCATACACATCGGGAAAGCACATCGCAAAACGGATGTCTGCTCCTGCCGGGTCTTTTTCCACGATGTTGATTTCATTTCCGATATACCTGGCCGGTTTTTCGATTTTCAGTAAAATTTCATCCGGTAAAGCTGGTTTCTTCATAGTCATCCTTTCTGTTTTCTGTGTGCTGCTTATTCCTTGTCCGAGATTACCTTACAGCTTTTTTTATAACAGGCAATCCCAAACTTATAAATCGTCTGCATGCCTTCTTTTTTCAAAACCGCTGCATATCCGTTCTCCTGTATCTGCCTGGCGGCCTGGCGGCAGGCGGCATCAAAAGCACCCGCCTCTGCATACTTTACTTCCACAATGCATCCGGTTTTTTCCTGGGGAGCCATAACGAGAATATCCGTATAGCCAGTGCCGGATTCTGCATTGGATTTTACAATCCAGCTTTCTTCTGCGCGCAGCAGTCCAAGCAGCAGTCCGTGGTAAAAGTTTTCCTTCATTTCCTTTCTGGCAGAAGTGTCGCGGATGCTGATGGAATCTTCCATAAAACTGTTAAACAATGCCTGAACCGTTTGTCCATCTCCCTGTTTTACTGCTTCGCAGAACTTCTGCCAGCGCCTGGCACTGTTTACACTCTTTTTCTCAAACCACGCAAGAATTTTTTCCTGAAAGATTTCGAGTATTTCCCGGTTTGGAATAACCAGCTTATGAACCCTGCCAGCCGGTTCTGAGGCATCTGTCAGATATCCCGCTGCAAAAAGAATGCTCCATAAAAAATCCTGCTTTTTCTGCGGGCTGCTGTCGTCAAAGTCTGCATAGGTCAGTCCCGATATCAGCGTTTTTTCCACACACTCGCCGGAAATCAGCGCCTCGATATCTGCTTTTGCCGTTTCCGTGGCATGTTCCAGAATATCTTTTACAATCTGGTTGCTGCTGCTGTTTTCCCAATGAGACTCCATACGGGCATTTTCAGATTCACGGAATTTATCACACTGGCTGAGAACGTCCCATGGACAGTATATGTGTGTATTGCCAAACCGGTACCCGTCATACCATTCCCGGAACAGTTCAAATTTATCTTCCAGGCCATAGTAAGAGAGCATTTCCTTTACTTCCTGTCCTGTAAAGCCAAAATATTCTGCAAACCGGACATCGGAAACCGTGCAGACCTTAAAGTTATTAAGGCCCGTAAAAATGCTTTCCTTTGCTATCTGGAGACATCCGGTAATCACTGCAAACTCCAGGTTTTCATTCGTTTTGAGCGCCTGGCTGAACATTGCACGAATCAGGCTGGCCATCTGCGGATAATATCCATTCTGGTATGCTTTATCCAAAGGCACATCGTATTCGTCAATCAGCACAATCACGGACACGCCATAATGCTTTCGCAGCAGCCTGGTCAGCAGTTTCAGGCTGTTATGCACAGCAGAAGGCTTTTCCATCTGATTTTCAATCAGGTGGTTCAGCTTTGCCTTATCATGCTGCATCAGCCTGTCGCTTTCCATTAGAAAATCCAGTCTGGAAGCTTCTTCACTGACAGCCATGCACAGCGATTCCAGGGCAGCCTGAAAATTCTCCCCGCCGGTGTCTTTCAGGCTGAGGGAAAGAACCGGGTATTTTCCCATATGCTGCGCACAGAGCTCTTTTTCGGTCGAAATCTCAAGCCCTTCAAACAGCGCAGCATCTGCCCCGGTTTCAAAAAATGCTTTCAGCATATCCAGATTTAAGCTTTTTCCAAAACGCCGGGGGCGCGTAAAAAGATTGACACTCCCCCTGGTCCGCAAAAGCTCGCTGATAAGCCCTGTCTTGTCAATATAATAAAACCCCTTGGTTCTGATATTCGAAAAAAATTCCTCTCCTATGGGAAGCTTTTTCTTTTCCGGACAAGGATGCAGGTTATGCATATACTTTTTCCAGCTCCCTGCGGATTTCCTGAATAAATTCTTTGCTGTTTAAAACAACCGGATTTTCAATCTCTGTAATCAGTGCAAGGTCTTTTGTCATTCTGCCGGATTCGATGGTATGAATGCAGGCCTTTTCCAGATTATCTGCAAATGCCGCAAGCTCTGGCAGGCTGTCAAGCTCCCCGCGCTTGCGCAGTGCGCCGGTCCATGCAAAAATAGTCGCTACGGAATTCGTCGAGGTTTCTTCTCCTTCCAGATGCTTGTAATAGTGGCGCTGTACCGTTCCGTGTGCTGCCTCATATTCATAATAACCTTCCGGCGATACGAGCACGGAGGTCATCATGGCCAGGGAACCGAAGGCGGACGAAATCATGTCGCTCATAACGTCGCCGTCATAATTTTTGCAGGCCCAGATAAACCCGCCCTTTGATTTCATGACACGTGCGACTGCGTCGTCAATCAGTGTATAAAAATAGGTGATGCCTGCCGCGTCAAATTTTTCCTTGTATTCCGCGTCAAAAATTTCCTGGAAGATATCCTTAAAGGTATGGTCATACTGCTTGGAAATCGTGTCCTTTGTTGCGAACCAGAGCTCCTGCCTGCAATCCAGCGCATAAGTAAAGCAGCTTCTTGCAAAGCTTTCAATCGATGCCGTGACATTATGCTGTCCCTGGATGACACCCGGCCCCTGAAAATCAAAAACCGTTTCCTTCATCTGCGTGCCGTCCTCGGCGGTAAAGACAAGCTCTGCCTTTCCGGCGCCCGGTACTTTCATCTCGACATTTTTATAAACATCGCCGTAAGCATGCCTTGCAATGGTAATCGGCATTTCCCAGTTTTTTACGCATGGCTCGATGCCCTTTACCTTAATCGGGGTACGGAATACCGTACCGTCCAGTATGGCCCTGATTGTGCCGTTCGGGCTTTTCCACATTTCCTTTAAATCATATTCGCTCATGCGCGCTGCATTCGGGGTAATTGTTGCACATTTCACGGCAACGCCATATTTTTTCGTTGCGCAGGCAGAATCCACGGTTACCTGGTCATCCGTTTCATTGCGGTGTGCAAGCCCGAGGTCATAGTATTCAGTTTTTAAATCAATAAAAGGCAGCAGCAGCTCATCCTTAATTATCTGCCAGAGAATCCTGGTCATTTCGTCGCCGTCCATCTCTACAAGCGGTGTTGTCATTTTAATTTTATTCATTTCCTGATATCCTCCTGTTTATCCTCCTGGTCTGTATGCGTCCACAACATTGTAAACAAAGATTCCGGTGTTTGTCAATGCATGTCCGCTTTATTATTTCTTTTTTTTGGAAACCTATACAAGCAGCCCTCATAGTATAAACCATAAAACAAATTAAAACATGGAGGCAATCAATATGAGTGATTTAGCTGCTACAAACTGTGGATGTGGAGAAACCAATAGCTGCGGGTGCAGCTGCGGATGCACAACCGGCAACAGCTCCTTTATCTGGATTATCCTGTTACTGTTCTGCTGCTGCGGCAGCAATGGTGGCGGTGGCGGAATCATCGGCGGCAATGGCTGCGGCGGCAGCTGTGGCTGTGGATGCGGCGGAGACAACGGCTGTATCTGGCTGATTTTACTGCTCCTGTGCGGCTGCGGCAATGGCTGCGGCAACGGCTTCTTCTAAGCCGCAGGAAAAAACAGGCAGCTCCTGTTATGCACCGGGC
>CAJTSV010000082.1 GCA_910579075.1 uncultured Eubacterium sp. | reverse complement strand
AAGCGATTTTCAATGGATTTTTGCATGTAACAGGCCAGCTTGCCTGAACTGTTACCTTAATTTCACCCAAATCCACAAAACCAGTTGAAATAAACCGAAAAGAAGATTATAATTATCCTCATATGCTTCGGTTTTCAAATCCTGCGCAAAACCAGGCACAGCGACATAAGTCATCAAAAACAGAATCTAGGAACAGGAGGAATTTCTCATGGCAGCATTTTTCGGAAGTTTTTTAAGCTATTTTATAAAAGCAGCATTATTTGCAGCGATTGCCTTTGCGGGCGTACAGACTGGCAGGCTTTTACGTGACAACAAGGATTCCAAGTCTTCCACCGTGCGGATTAACAGCGGAAGGAAATAAGAAATCATCAGAAAAATAAAATCATACAGACAGATTTTGGAGGATATGCAGCGTGAAAAAAAGTTACGGCGTAAATGAATTACGCAGAATGTATCTTGAATTTTTTGAAAGCAAAGAGCATCTGGCAATGAAAAGCTTTTCCCTGGTACCGCACAATGATAACAGCCTTTTGTTAATCAATGCCGGAATGGCTCCGTTAAAACCATATTTTACCGGACAGGAAATCCCGCCGAGAAAGCGCGTGACCACATGCCAGAAGTGCATCCGTACCGGAGATATTGAAAATGTCGGCAAAACGGCAAGGCACCTGACATTTTTTGAAATGCTCGGCAACTTCTCCTTCGGCGATTATTTCAAGCACGAAGCCATTGCATGGTCATGGGAATTTCTGACCAGGGTGCTTGGTCTGGAAGAAGAACGGCTTTATCCGTCGATTTATGGCGAAGACGATGAAGCGTTTGAAATCTGGAACAAGGAAATCGGTGTTCCGGCAGAAAAAATCACCCGCTTTTACCGGGACGAAAACGGCAAGTGCGACAACTTCTGGGAACACGGTGCCGGCCCGTGCGGCCCGTGCTCCGAGATTTACTATGACCGCGGCGAAGCATATGGCTGCAAAAAAGCGGACTGCAGGGTCGGCTGTGACTGCGACCGCTTTATGGAAGTATGGAACAACGTATTCACACAGTTTAACGGCGACGGCAAAGGCGGCTATGAAGAACTGGAGCAGAAAAACATCGATACCGGCATGGGTTTAGAGCGCCTTGCCGTTGTCATGCAGGACGTGGATTCCGTATTTGACATCGATACGATGAAGGCCATCCGGGATAAGGTCTGTGAGCTGGCTGGAAAAACGTACCAGACGGATGAACTGGATGATATCTCCATCCGCCTGATTACCGACCATATCCGTTCTGCGACCTTTATGGTATCGGACGGCATTATGCCTTCGAATGAAGGGCGCGGGTATGTGCTTCGCCGCTTAATCCGCCGTGCAGCCCGCCATGGACGCATGCTCGGCATCGGCGGTGTATTCCTGGCAGCACTGAGCAATACCGTGATTACCGAAAGCAGCGACGGCTACCCGGAATTAGAGGAAAAGAAAGAATTTATTTTCAAGGTGCTGACACAGGAAGAAGAAAAATTTAACAAAACGATTGACCAGGGGCTTGCGATTTTAGCTGACATGCAAAAAGCCATGGAAGAAAAGGGCACAAAATCCCTTTCCGGGCAGGATGCGTTTAAGCTTTATGACACCTATGGATTCCCGGTTGACCTGACACAGGAGATTCTGGAAGAAAAAGGCTTTACCATTGATGAAAAAGGGTTCTCAGACTGCATGGAGCAGCAGCGTACAAAAGCCAGGAAAGCCAGGAAAGCGACCAATTACATGGGCGCAGATGTTACGGTATATGAATCAATTGACCCGGCCATTACAACGGAATTTACCGGATATGGCAGCCTTTCGGACACATCCGTGATTTCGGTTATGACGACAGAGACAGAGATTACCGAAGCGCTTTCGGACGGAGAGCGCGGAACCGTTATTACCGGACAGACGCCGTTTTATGCAGCAATGGGCGGACAGATAGGCGATACCGGCATTATCCGGACAAAGGACGGGGAATTTAAGGTCGAAGATACGATAAAGCTGCTTGGCGGCAAAGTGGGGCATATCGGAACCTGCATCAGCGGCATGCTCAAAACAGGCGATGAAGTGCAGCTTTGCGTAGACGGCGTGCGCAGGGCCCGCATTGAGAAAAACCACAGCGCAACGCATCTTTTACAGAAAGCACTGCGCGAAGTGTTAGGTGCCCATGTCGAACAGGCCGGCTCGGAAGTGACACCGGACAAGCTGCGGTTTGACTTTACGCATTTTTCGGCGATGACGCAGGAAGAAATCAGCCGGACAGAAGCGCTTGTAAATGAAAAAATCACGGCAGCACTTCCGGTATGCACCGAAATCATGACGCTTGACGAAGCAAAAAAGACAGGTGCCATGGCGCTGTTTGGCGAGAAATACGGCGAAACCGTGCGTGTCGTGAAAATGGGAGACTTTTCGGTTGAATTATGCGGCGGCACGCATGTCGGCAATACGAATGCCATTACGGCGTTTAAGATTGTATCAGAAGGCGGCGTGGCAGCCGGGGTACGGCGGATTGAAGCGCTGACTTCGGACGCGGTTTTTGCATACTATGACCATATCGAACAGATTCTGGAAGAAGCTGCAAAAGCCGTTAAGGCATCACCGGCAAACCTTGTGGAAAAATTAAGCCATATGATGGCGGAAATGAAAGCGCTTGCCAGTGAAAATGAATCCCTGAAAGCAAAAGCTGCCAAAGATGCACTTGGCGATGTCATGAACCAGGTACAGGAAATCAAGGGCATCCGGTTTCTGGCAGCAAAAGTATCGGGGGTGGATATGAATGGCCTGCGTGATTTGGGCGACCAGCTGAAAGCAAAGTCAGGCGGCGTGATTATGCTTGCGTCCGATGACAAAGGGAAAGTAAACCTTGTGGCTATGGCAGACGATGCTGCGGTTAAAGCAGGCGCACATGCCGGAAACCTGATTAAGGCAGCAGCCGGAAAAGTCGGCGGCGGTGGCGGCGGACGTCCGAACATGGCACAGGCTGGCGGAAAAAATCCGGCCGGAATCGATGACGCACTGAAAGAAGCGGCAGCAGCCCTGGAACAGATGCTGAAATAACAATCCGGAAAAGATACGCAGTCCGGTTTGCGGGGCTGTCACAGAAAAAAAGCAAAACAGATAAAATAAATGTTATCTTGTTTTGCTTTTTCCTGTGACAGCCCCGTTTTATAATGCTATTATGAATCCTGGCGGATCAGTTCAATTACGCCTTTTGCAAGCTTTGCCACCCGTACCTGGGAATAGATATGAAAGCCCTGTTCTTCGAGCTTTGCGCGCCCCGGCTGGAATGATTTTTCGATTAAGATGCCGATGCCGGCTACGGTTGCATGCGCCTTGCGAATCAGGCGGACGGCTCCGGTCGCCGCTTCGCCGTTGGCCAGAAAATCGTCAATAATCAGCACATGGTCTGTTTCACTGAGAAGACGCGCGGACAGTGTCAGCTCATAGCTCGTGCCTTTGGTATAGGAAGTGACAACGGTCTGGTACAGGTCTTCGTTTAACACTTTGGAAGGTGATTTTTTCAATATCAGAAGCGGGACATTCATTGCAGCCGCAGTCATGACAGCAGGAGCAATGCCGGAGCTTTCAATCGTGACAACCTTCGTAATGCCCATGTCCTGAAAATGTGCGGCAAAGTCTTCCCCGACCGCCTTCATCAGTGCCGGGTCGACCTGATGGTTGATAAATCCGTCTGCCTTTAAGATATTTTCATTTACAGCAATGCCTTCTGCCAGTATTTTGTCTTCCAGTAATTTCATCTTGTTATCCTCCTCGCTGCCTGCTGTGCAGGAATTTGTTCCGGTAATTTTAGTCCTGTGGGAACAATTCTTCATAGAACTGTTCGGTTAAATAATCTGTAAATGCTTCTTCATATCCGGGAAACTGTTCCCTGAGCTTTTGCCCGATAAAGCGGCTGCGTTTGAAATATTTCTGCTGTATTTCGTCTTCCCCGTCCGTTTCGGCAGACACATCCACTGCTTTTGCCGAGTACTGCGCAAAAAACCAGCTTCTGGCAGCATCGGACTGGGTCTTTTCCTTCTCCATGCGGGATTTTAAATCCGGCAGCTGCAGGAATGAACGGATGCCGATAAACAGAAAAATAAAAAACATGCCGCCCATGACAATTCCCATAATTCCTTTCATATACGCTGCAAACTGCACCGGGATAACGCCGGCAAAGGCAAGCGCCAGAAACAGCAGGCCGCCGGCACCTACGAGCAGAAATGAAAAAGCCGTCGATTTCATATCCTCGTATTTTGTACCCATTTCCACATAGGCCCTGTTTCCGTCTGAAAGCGCATGAAGGTTTTCACGGCCGTCCAGGCGGTTTAAAATCCGTACCTTGTCTTCTGCACCAGATGCATCGACCTGTGCGGGGAGCGTTTTTACGAGTGGCACGCCGCATTCTGCGCACGCCGTGACACCTTCGCGGTATTCCGCCCTGCATTTAGGACACCACATAATTTTCTCCTTTCTTTTTTCGTACATGTGCTGTACAGACAGACACAAATCCGGTAAAATCATTATATCATATTTTATAATAAAATCTACGGCAAAATACAGTCAGGAGCAGGAGAAATGAAAATAACCATTTTAGCAGTCGGAAAAATCAAGGAATCGTTTTACCGCGAGGCGGTCCGTGAATTTGAAAAGCGCCTTGGCCGTTACTGCAGGCTTCAAATCGTGGAAGTTTTGGATGAAAAAACGCCGGAGCGCGCATCCGCTGCCGAACAGGCAGCCATCAAAGACCGGGAAGGCGCAGGGATTCTTAAGCATATCCGGGATAATGCCTTTGTCATTGCGCTTGCCATAGAAGGACAGATGACAGATTCGCCCGGCCTGGCAGAAAAAATCCGCCTGCTCGGCGTAAACGGGACAAGCCATGTGGTATTTGTCATCGGCGGGTCACTCGGCTTATCGGACAAGGTGCTTGGGCGTGCAGACATGCAGCTGAGTTTTTCCAAAATGACCTTTCCGCACCAGCTGATGCGCGTCATCCTGCTTGAGCAGATTTACCGCAGTTACCGGATTATAAATCAGGAGCCGTATCACAAATAGAGACTGGCTGTAATCATCTGCGGAGTGCTATAAAGATAAAATGCTGTGAGACAGGTTCTGTGTATATTGTAATTGACCAAAAGACTGTGTATAATAGGAGCAGAAGACAGTAAGGTTATGAAAAATACAGAAATTTCCGGCAGTGGTTTATGGAAAGAAAGCAGGTGGGTAAAATGGGAATCATGGAAACAAAGCAGGCAAAATGGGAAGAATTAAGCATATCCAATGATTTCCTGTTTGGAAAGGTCATGCAGAATCCAAAACTGTGCAAAGAATTACTGCTAAGGATTCTTCCGGATTTGAACATTGAACGCATTGAATATCCAGAATTACAGAAAAGCATCAGCATGGATATGGATGCCCGCAGTGTGAGGCTGGATGTATATGTAAAAGATGAAAAAGAAGTTGTTTACGACATCGAAATGCAGGTAAGCCATACCAGGAAACTTCCTAAGAGAAGCCGGTATTATCAGAGTATGATAGACCTGCAGCTTATTGATAAAGGGCAGTTTTATGATGAGTTAAAGCGAAGCTATGTTATATTTATCTGTCCATTCGATTTATATGGGAAAGGACGGCATATTTATACCTTTGCAAATATCTGTAAAGAAGACGGCAGCATTTTTATGGGTGATGAGGCTGTTAAGATATTTCTCAATGCAAAAGGAACTCTGGATGATGTGAGTGATAAATTAAAGGCATTCCTTGATTATGTGGCAGGGAAGAAGCCGAAGGATGCCTATGTGGAAAGGCTGGAAGAAGCGGTAAAAGAGGCCAGGAAGAATAGAGAATAGAGAATAGAGAATAGAGAATGGAGGCATGAGTATATGACACTGCTAATGAGAGACCAGGAGAATGTGAAAAAAGGAAGAGAATATGGTGAAGAATTGATGCTTGCTTTGATACAAAAATTGGTGGCAGATAAACGGTTTACTGAAATAGAGCGAATGAAAGACGATAAAGATTATCGTCTGATACTATACAGAGAATATCATATTATTTGAAAACAGGAACATGACAGGGCAGAGCATTTACAAGTGCGCTGCCTTGTTTGACAAAATAATATGGGGCTATTTTCGCACTTGGGTATGATATGGAGCACCATGCCATAAGTAAAGGCGAAGTTTTGAGGAAGGTCTGAGAGTGCGGGAAAGCTAAGATTCAGGCTGGAAATAGAGGGCTGGTAAAAGTTGTTTTAGATAATTGGAAAAGAAAGCAAAGCAGCAAAAATTTAATAAAAATGAAAGAAAGGAATGTCAGGATGGCGGACGAAAAAATTAAAAACTCCAGAGAGCTTGAATTTGCCGTGTTTTGCATTGAAAATACTGCCGCAAAGCTTGGCGTGAACGCAGAACGGGTCTGCCAGGCATTTACCGAAAAAAGCAATATCCTGAACGGTTACATTGTGCCGGAATATGAAATCCTGCACACTCAGGGCAGGGAATATATCGCAGACGAACTCGTTGATATGATATTTGCTCACTTCGGAATCACGTTCTTACGGACTTTGCAGTGCATGCCCCTGGGGCAGACCCTGCAAAGTCCTGTGTGAACCGTAACCCGTTACGGTGTCAGTCCGAAACGGTTTTAATCCAGCACTTTACACTTCCCATAGCATTTAGTATAATAAAGACAGATAATCGAAAAACAGCAGGAACGGCCGTTTATTGATGTGATTGATAGAAGAAGGGAAGGTAGAGAATATGAAAACATTTGTAACCGCAGAAATCGGAATTAACCATAATGGGGATGTGGATATTGCAAAAAAACTGATTGACAACGCATTCATATCCGGATGCGATGCCGTTAAATTCCGCAAAAAGAATGTAGAAACCTATTACAGCCAGGAATATCTGGATGAGCCATTCGAATCGCCATGGGGGCATACACGCAGGGAGATGATGCACGGCCTGGAATTTGGCAGGGAAGAATTTGATATCATTGATGCCTATTGTAAAAAGAAGGGGATTCAATGGTATGCATCGGCATATGATGTGGAGTCCCAGATTTTCCTGAGCAAATATAACCTGAAATATAATAAAATTGCTTCACGCATGATTGTCAATGACGAGCTGCTGCAGGCTGTATCGAAAGAAGGGCGTTATACCTTTATTTCCACAGGCATGAGCACGTTTCAGGAGATTGACCATGCCGTCGATATTTTCCGCAAAAACAACTGCCCGTATGAGCTGATGCACTGCAACAGCACATACCCGATGGTCAGCATCGAGGCCAACTTAAAGGTCATCCATACACTGCACCAGCGCTACGGCTGCAAGGTCGGCTACAGCGGACACGAAATCGGAACGCTGGTAAGCGCCTGTGCCGTAGCAATGGGCGCGACTTCCGTAGAACGCCATATCACACTGGATAAAACCATGTACGGCGAAGAACAGCGCGCTTCTGTGGATCCGCTGGAATTATGGAAGCTTGTGAAAAATATCCGCGAAGCAGAACAGATTATCGGTACCGGAGAAAAAGTACTTTCCGAAGCAGAACTTGCACTCAGAAAAAAGTGCAGGAAATAATAAAGCATGCTGAATAAGAATAAAGCATGCAGGAATATAAGGAGAAACAACGTGGCAAGACGCGATAAAATCAACTACTACCTGGACCTGGCAGATGTCGTGTCCAAACGGTGTACCTGTTTGCGGAAGCATTACGGCGCAGTAATTGTAAAAAATGATGAAGTAATTGCAACCGGCTATGCCGGGGCGCCGAGGGGGCGCAAAAACTGCACAGACCTTGGCTACTGCCTGCGCCGCAAAATGAATATCCCGAGAGGGGAGCGCTATGAGCTGTGCCGCAGCGTCCATGCGGAAGCAAATGCGATTATCAGCGCAGAACGCGAAAAAATGATAGGAGCCGTTATGTATTTATCCGGCAGGGAAGCAGATACCGGGGAATATGTCAAAAATTCCTGCAGCTGCTCCATGTGCAAGCGGCTGATTATCAACGCCGGAATCCGCAGTGTCTTTATCCGCGATTCCGACGAGGAATACCGCGAAATCGATGTAAACGACTGGATTGAGCATGACGAATCCTTAGACGGGACCTTCGGATATTAAAAGCAGCTTCGGGCGCAGGAATTTATTTTCGCACATATGCAGCCTTCCTGCTGCATAAAATAGAATAATATTACATCACAGCTGCTGTTTCCAGATTTTCGGAACACGGCCGGAGCCAGTTATGTTTGGGAAAAGACGAAATATTCTATCCAGCGAAATAAAACAAAGTGTAGTCCGGGCTTTTGACCTGCCAGCCGACCTGGCTTATGGAAGCGTGCTGGTCTCGGTTACCGGGCAGAACGAGCTGCTGATTGAAAACTACCGCGGAATTCTGGAATATAAAGACGAGCACATCCGCATCCAGGCAAAAGACTGCCGGATATTAATCGTCGGAAAACAGCTGAAAATCGAGTATTACACCAACGAAGAAATGAAAATCAAGGGCTTTATTGAACAGATTTTATATGAAAACTGAGGTGTATTATGCTGCTGCGTCTGATTAAATATTTCCGTGGCTATGTAGAAGTGGCGTTGTGGGGCTATGCGCCCGAACGGTTTTTAAATTTGTGCAGTAACCATGATATCCTTATCTGGGACTTGTGCCAGCAGGGGGATGTTTACTGTTTTAAAGTGTCTGTCGAGGGCTTCCGCTGTCTGAAGCCGCTGCTGAAAAAATCTGGAACGCATGTAAAAATCAGCCGGAAAAACGGAATCCCGTTTTTTTTCTTCCGCTACCGCAAACGGAAGGTTCTGTTTTTAAGCATTGTTGCCTGCATGCTGATACTGACCGCCTTGTCCCGTTTTATCTGGAAAATCAATATCAACGGCAACGACAGCGTGACCAATGACAGCATGCTGCAGTTTCTGGAAGAAAAAAACAGTGCCTACGGCACGCCTGTTTCGCGCATCGACTGTACAAAGTTAGAAGAAGAAATCCGCAGCTGTTTCGAAAGCATTATCTGGACCTCAGTCAAACGCGAGGGCACGACGCTGACCATCGATGTGCAGGAAAACCTGGCGGTACCCGCGGAAGGAGCCGGCTCCCTGCTGCCTGAAGAATTCCAGAACCAGGAGCAGTCCGGATTTGACCTGACCGCCATGCACGATGGGACGATTGAAAGCATTTATGTCCGCAAGGGCACCCCTCTCGTACAGCAGGGCGATACCGTCAAAAAAGGGGATGTGCTTGTCTCCGGCGCGCTTCCGATTTATGACGATGCCGGAACGCTGACTGCTTACCAGTACTGCACGGCGGATGCAGACATCCAGCTGAAAACAGAGTATGCTTATAAAAACAGCTTTCCGTCCGAGCATGAGGAGCGCATTTACAGCGGCAGCAAAAAGGCCCGCTATGGCATCAGCATCGGGGATTCGTACCTGCAGCTGCCATGGAAAAAACACGGGTATACGCAGTATTCGGTTCTGGACACAAGAACGCAGCTGCGCCTGTGCGACTCATTTTACCTTCCGGTCTATTTTGTAAAACGCGAATATGAAGAATACGAAACAAAAAAAGAAGTGTACACCAAAAAACAGGCCGAGGCACAGGCAGCGGAAGATTTGGAAGAATTTTTAGAAAAATTAATAGAAAAAGGTGTTCTCATTTTGGAAAAACATGTTATGATAAGAGCTGGAAAAAATAAATATACCGTATCAGGGACTATTACGGTTATCGAAAGCACATTCCGGTATGCCGTGAACGGGGAACACCTGCCTGATGCGGGAGATGAAGGGAATGTAGGAAATGAGTCTGAATGAGATATCCATGGAACTGCCTTCCAGCCATATGACAAATGTATTCGGGCAGTTTGATGCACATATGAAAAAAATAGAACGCAGCCTTCATGTGACGTTAATCTGCCGCGATGAACAGCTCAAGATTCTGGGAGATGCGGTTTGCGCTGCATCTGCGTCGCAGGTGCTAAAGCAGCTGCTGGAATTATCCCAGCGCGGCAATACGATAACGGAGCAGAATGTGGACTATGCCATTTCGCTTGTCATGGAACATGCGCCGTCCACGCTTGCCGAAATTGATGATGACTGCATCGGATATACAGCCAATGGCAAGCCTATCAGCCCGAAAACACTCGGGCAGAAAAAATATGCGGATATGATTCGTGACCATATGATTGTGTTTGGCACTGGCCCTGCAGGAACCGGAAAGACTTACCTTGCAATGGCGATGGCGGTTGCTTCTTTTAAAAATGAAGAAACCGGGCGCATTATCCTGACACGCCCGGCGATTGAAGCCGGGGAAAAGCTCGGTTTTCTGCCAGGCGACCTGCAGAGCAAGGTCGACCCGTACCTGCGGCCATTATATGATGCGCTGCACCAGATTATGGGCGCGGACAGCTTTGTAAAAAACATGGAAAAAGGACTGATTGAGGTCGCGCCGCTTGCATATATGCGCGGGCGGACGCTGGATAATTCGTTTATTATCCTGGATGAAGCACAGAATACGACTCCGGCACAGATGAAGATGTTTTTAACGCGCATCGGTTTCGGCTCCAAAGTCGTGGTAACCGGGGACGGCTCGCAGAAAGACCTTCCGCCGGATGCAAAATCCGGCCTGGATGTCGCGCTCGACGTATTAAAAAACGTAGAAGAAATCGGAATCTGCCAGCTTTCCAGCAAGGATGTCGTGCGTCATCCGCTTGTCCAGAAAATTGTCAATGCCTATGAGGATTACGAAAAAAAACACGAACAGTCCGCAAAACGCGCGAAATATGCAAAAGAAATGAAACGTAAAAAACAGGTGGCAAAATGGCAGGCATGATGGAAGAACGATTTATTGCAAAGCGGGTCTTAAAGCTTATATATCTCGGATGCGTGACGCTCTTATCCGGGGTGCTTTTCGGGCTGCTTCACCAGATGAGCCTGGGGGAAATTGCCGTGCTCGCATTTGTGGACATGCTGTTTGCGGTGCTGCTGATTTTTTATCTGGAAAGCAGCCGGATTCACAAAGGGCCAAAGCCGGACACTGCTGAGGACTACCAGCGCATCTGCGAATACTATACCGCAGCAATGCTGATTATGCTGGCAGCTTCTTTTTTTCCGGAATATACCATGCCGGTATTTGGCATTTCCTTTCTGCTGGCAGCCGGGCTGAATCGGGAACAGGCATTTATCATTGCCCTGTTTCTTGTCATTCAGTCTGCCCTGTGTACTTCCGGATCCGTGCTGGCAGCGGCATGCTCGCTGATGCTGATGCTGCTTGGGATTGTGCTGACGGTCATGTATGAGCAGAAGGAATTGCGCAGGTATGCGCAGATAACGGCGTTCGCGCTGTGTGTGGCAGTGCCGGTGCTGTGCCATTACCTCGAGCACGGCATCCCGACGGTTCCGCTGCTTGCTTTTTCAGCGGCAGGCGGGGCAGCAGGCGTGGCAGGCATGCAGTTTTTGTATGATTTTCTGCATGAGCGGCAGGACCATATGGGAGAAATCAGCCTGGCAACGATTGTAGACCCGAATTTTCATCTGGTGCGTGAAATTAAAAAATATTCGCTCACGGACTATAACCATGCCATCCGTGTTTCCAGGATTGCGGCACACTGCGCAGCCAAAATCAAGGCGCATGCAAAGCTGTGTGCTGTCAGCGGGTTTTATTACCACCTGGGAAAATTCGGCGGCGAGCCGTTTGTCGAAAGCGGGGTGCGGATTGCACAGGATAATTGCTTTCCGATGGACGTGATTGTGATTTTGAGCGAATTTTATGGCATGGAGCATCCGATTTCGTCGATTGAGTCTGCCATTGTACATATGACGGATGCCCTTGTGTCAAAATTCGAAGTCCTGGACCATACAACGCTGTCCAGCTCGTGGAACCGGGACATGGTCATTTACCAGACACTGAATGACGAATCGGCTTCCGGCATTTACGACGGCAGCGGTCTTACCATGAACCAGTTTTTAAAAATCCGGGAATTTTTATCCAAAGAGGAGGAGCTTTTATGACAGTCAGCATGGAAATCGAACCGGAACTGGAATCCAGGGTGCAGGACCTGTTTTCCTTTGACTGCGAAAAAACAGCCACGGATGTTATCTGCCAGGCATTGTCTTTCGAAAAATTTCCTTATGAAGCAGAAATAAACCTTCTGCTGACCGGTGACGAAGGCATCCGCCAGATGAACCGGGATTACCGACAGACGGACCGGCCGACAGACGTTCTGTCATTTCCAATGATTCACTACGATACGCCAGGGGATTTTTCACATCTGGAAGACGATGCGGACAATTTCAATCCAGATACCGGGGAAGCAGTGCTTGGGGATATTATTATCAATGTAAACCGGGCCGTGCAGCAGGCTCAGGAATACGGGCACAGCAGGCTGCGGGAGTTTGCTTTTTTAATCGCGCACAGCATGATGCACTTATTCGGATATGACCATATGACGCCGCAGGAAGCAGCCGTGATGGAGCTGAAACAGGAGCAGGTGCTGGAAGAACTGCATATCCTGAGGGATTTTTAAAACCCGCAGGAAGATGCTGCATACGGAGCATTCCTGCATAAAAATGCAGAAAGCAGGACGGCAGCCGCTGGAACAAAAATCCAGCATGATAAAAACGAAAAGGACAAAATGATGAAAACAAAGACTTTGGAAACAAACGACAGAGTGATTACAACAGACATGCAGGATGGCTGGCAGGCACATGGCGGCATGGCCTGCCGTGCGGGCACAGCAGAAAGCCGCAATTTTCGCAGAAAAATGCTGGCCGCTCTTGCGGCAGTTTTAAGCGCCAGTGTACTCGGTGCCGGATGCGGCAAAAAAAAGGAAGAAGCCCCGCCGGCTCCCGAGACGCCGGCCATTACCGAAGATACGGCACCGGATGAGGAGACCCTGCCGGATGAAGAAACCATTCCGGACGAGGAAACCCTGCCGGATGAGGAGACAGCCCCGGACGAGGAACCGGAAGATTTGCACAAAGGCCAGGCAAAAAGCTTTCTGACCGGCAAATGGGTCAAAAAGAAAATTGCAAACCAGCGTCCGGTTTCCTGCATGATTGGAAATACTGAATCCGCGCTGCCCCAGTATGGCATCGGGAAGGCACAGGTTATTTACGAAGCCCCGGTAGAAGGCGGACTGACACGCCTGATGGGCATTTTTGAAAATTATAAAAATATCGAAAAGCTTGGCTCTGTGCGCAGCAGCCGCCTGTATTATGCTTATTATTCCATGGGCTTTGATGCGATTTACCTGCATTACGGCCAGGCTTCGTATGCGCAGGGATTTTTGCAGAGCGGGCAGATTGATGATTTAAACGGCCTGGAATACGATGTGGACAAAGCCGTGATTTACCGTGATACCTCCAAAAAGGCCCCGCACAATGCGTATGCAACCGGAGACGGACTGCTGGCCGGAATCCAGCTGAAAAATTATGAAACCAAATATGCAAAAGACCACGAACGGTATTACCAGTTTGCAGAAGATGATGCTCCGGTGGAATTAAGCGGGGATACCTGCCAGGATGCGGGCATTGTCCAGCCGGGTTACCTGGCAAATCATCCGTATTTTGAATATAATCCGGAAGATGGTTTATACTATCGGTACCAGTATGGCGCGCGCCACATCGATGGCAATGACAGCCGCCAGCTGGCAGTAAAAAATATTCTGATGCAGAATTCCAATGTCCGCACGCTGGATGGCAATGGGTATCTGGAAATAGCAGCGGCAGGCGAAGGCTCCGGGTGGTATATTACAAATGGAAAGGCGATTGATATTACCTGGAAATGTGCCGATAATTTTTCGCCGGCCCGCTATTATGACAGCAGCGGAAACGAAATTACGCTGAATCAGGGAAAGACATGGGTCTGCATTGTTGACAATTCGCATCTGGACAGAGTGCATTTTTATGCAGATGCTGCCGCGATGCAGTAGGATAGTGAAAGGCATATGGCTAACAGGAATAAAAATCATGATTTTCTAATACAGGGCGGAACGCTTGCATTTGCAGCGATTGCAGGAAGAATTATCGGTCTGGTTTACCGGATTCCACTGACGAATATTATTGGAGACCTCGGCAACAACTATTATGGATGTGCCTTTGACATTTATAATATTCTGCTGCTGATTTCTTCGTACAGCCTGCCAATGGCAGTGTCGCGTCTGGTATCGAATTACCGGACAAAAGGAGAATTGAAAAATGCATACAAGGCTGTCAGATGTGCGTTTCTGTTTGCGTCTGCAGCCGGGCTTGCGGCTTGCGGCACGGTATTTTTCGGTGCACGCTACATTACAGGCACGCTGTTTGAGACACCATTGAGCCTGTATGCCCTGCGCGTGCTGGCACCGACGCTTGTGATTACAGCGCTGCTCGGCGTGCTGCGCGGGTTTTTCCAGGGCACGGAAAATATGTACCCGAGCGCCGTTTCCCAGGTATTGGAACAGTTAGTCAATGCCGTTGTCAGTGTGGCAGCAGCGTACTTTTTATCTTCACGGGGCACAAAAATCGGCAGGGTGCTTGCAGACGAGGAAGGCTATCATGCCGCTTACGGCGCGGCCGGGGCATCGCTTGGAACGGCTGTTGGCGCCCTGGTTTCGCTGCTGTTTTTATACCTGCTTTACAAGGCGTTTATCCGGGGCTGGAAAAAGCGGATGCGCAGGGAGCATTCCAAAAAAATTCCTTATAAAAAGCTTTTCCGCACCATGCTGCTGACGGTACTCCCGTTTCTGGCTGCTTCGGCGCTTTTTAATATTAATATTGTAATCGAACAGGGCATATTTAAGCATATGATGAAATATACGGCAGAAGAAGAACAGATTGCTTTATGGTGGGGAGTTTTTTCCGGGAAATTTAAAACGCTCGTCAACCTGCCGATTGCCATCGCGGCTGCCATCGGGACAGCCTGCATCCCAAGCATTACCGCATCGTTTGTCAAAAAGCAGAAAGAGGATGTCGCAGAAAAAACAGAGCTGGCTATCCGTTTCTGCATGCTGATTGCACTGCCTTTTTCGTTTGTGCTTATCTTATTATCGGCTCCCCTGATGGGCTTTTTGTTTCAGGACTCAGACCCGCTGGCATCCGGGCTGCTGCTGGCCGGGGGCATCACGGTTGTTTTTTATTCGCTTTCGACCGTAACGGCAAGCATCCTGCAGGGAATCGGGAAGCTGCGTACTCCCGTTATCAACAGCGGCATTTCCCTGGCGCTGCATGTCATTACGCTTATCGTGCTGTTAAAATTTACGGCACTTGGCATTTATGCCGTCGTAGCAGCCATGGCCGTTTTCAGTGTCAGCGTAACCGCCTTAAACCAGTATATGCTTTATAAAAGCGGTTACTGGAAGCCGGAGTTTATGAAAACCTTTGTGCTGCCGGGCGTATGCGCGGCCGTTATGGCTTCGGTATGCTGGATTATCGAACTGGCATTAAGCCAGGTAACCGAAGAAAAGTACGTGACCGTGCCGGTATCGCTTGTGTGCGGGATTCTGTCCTATTTTATGCTTTTGTTAATCCTGCGGGCGCTGACGCCGGAAGAAATGCGCCAGTTTCCGGGCGGGAAGCTGATGATGAAGGTCATGCCAAAGGCAATGAAGCAGGCAGCGCGGTGAATGCGCAAGGCCCGCATCTGTGCGGGCCGTACAGCAGACGGACAGGGATAACCGCCATGGAGGATTCATGACAGACTATGAAAAAATAACTGCTTTCTGGCAGGAAAAAAATATTACATCAGATGCTGCTCTTGCCGAGGCAATGAATGAGAACAGCATCGCCTTTGCCTATCATTCCGGCAGGCTGGAAAATGACAGCATTACCTATCACGATACACGTGAAATTTTTGAGCATGACGCAGTCACCTCTTATACAGGCGACCTGCGTACTTTATTTGAAATCCGCAACGGAAAAGAAGCCTATGAGCTGTTTCTTGCTTCTTTTCAGGAAAGGCGGCGGATGGATGAGGCGTTTGTGAAAGAGCTTCAAAAAAAGCTGACGAAAAATACATATGATACAAGGCGCTTCCAGCTGGGAGAACGGCCTGGGGAATATAAGCATCATGACTATGTAACAGGCCGGGAAGAAGCAGGCGCACCGCCAGAAGATGTACAGGAAGAAATGGAAGAACTGCTGGAAGAACTTTTCGATGTTCCAGACAGCCAGGCACTGACAGCCGCAGCTTATTTTCATGCAAAATTCGAAAACATTCATCCTTTTGCAGACGGAAACGGCCGTACCGGACGGCTTGCAATGAATTATTTTCTGGTGCTTCATCATCACCCGCCGGTTATTATCCATGCGCAGGACCGGAAAGCATATTACCATGCCCTGGAAACATGGGATGCCTGCCAGGATTTAAAGCCCCTGCTTGAGTTCCTGCGGGAACAGACTGTCAAGACATGGGCCAGACAGGCTGGAACACGTATGTCCCAAAAAACGTCCCTGCCTGCTCAGATAAAAAATTTTGCAGATGAATAGCCGCAGGAATTTCAAACCCGCTGCCGGCAAAAAAATCAGAAAAAAATGAATAAAATGGATTTATATGGTGCATACTGTTTTTGTAAATCAGACTTTACAGCCGAATGATGGAGGTAATTATGAATCACAAAAAAAGCATGCGGATTTTCTGGCTGTCCCTGTGCCTGCTGCTTGTGTCAGGAACAGTGATTATTGCAGTTGTACAGTATAAATCTCATAAAAACGAAAAGAACCGTTCTTATGACGGGGAAGACATGGAACCGGCTTTCCGTACCAGGGAGCCGCAGACCGGGACGGACGAATATGTGGATGATGCAGCAGCAGCCAGCCTGCCATCTGATACGCACCGGGACGATACCGTCGTCCGGGCGCAGATTCAGCCTGCAAGCGGCAGCAGCGTGCAGTACCGCTTTGAATTAAAAGTACGGGACGGGTATGTGGATGTGTATCATTACCACACAGATAACCTGTTTTTCCATACCGGAATTCCGTACAGCGCCATGACGCAGACGCAGCGCCAGGAGCTTTTGGACGGGAAATATTTTACAGACGAGCAGGAGCTGTACGGGTATCTCGAAAGCTGTACAAGCTAATCTGCCGGCGTTACTGTTCACTCCGTGACCAGTAACCTTCGCAAATCCATCTTAAATTCGCTT
>CAJTSV010000081.1:6385-17783 GCA_910579075.1 uncultured Eubacterium sp. | reverse complement strand
TTCAAGAGAATTTCTGCTTTCTTGCAAAATATAAAGTGTACCCCTTGCTTTAAATACTCTCATTATCAAAAAAAGCGTACCATTTGCAAATAACGTATGCCGTCAGAATGGGAAAACCTTTCACCAAAAACTTTATAATGGTTCTTTTGGACATAGAAATTTTTCAAATGTGGCCTGTCCTCACAATCAAGATAAATAATTCCGCCGCCGATTCTATGCTGGATATCAGCCATAATGTCATTAGCATAACCAATCAGCTCATTTCCAATAATGCGTGTCCCATTATCCACACCATAATTCTTCCCTATCTGTGCAAGCAAAAATGCAGAAACAGTAAACGAATTTGTATCAGAATCAAGCCTTGCATAGGAAGAAATTTTCCGCCTTGTTGTATTGCTCAGATTGTCATTTTTTATTTCTATCGCTTTATGTGCCAATGTGAAATAGCCGAGAATCTGTCCGTCATTTTCGTCAAAAATAAGATATGTAATTGACAATTTCCGCTTGGCAAAATTTAAAGCATTTACTTTTAGAAAATGATCTATCTCCATGTTTGCCGGACAAGAAAAAGCAGAGAGCCTGTCATTTAGCTTTTTCTCCCCATCATATTCCAGCACATCTAAAATATTCAGAATTTGTATATTTGATGCAGAAATCATTTCTTATATTCTCTTTTCGCTAATATTTCCCTTATCTTATCAGGATTGGACAACGCAGTTTTCTTTGGTGTGTTTGAAACAGGCATAGAATCAGCAATTGATGCTTCGAGCGCGTCGACAAATGCTTCTGCTTTTTCTGGTTCTGTAATTTTTATATTTGCATAAATACTTGATGTAGCCATAATTAATATCTCCTTATTTTTCAGAACATTCTATAGTTTCTGTTCAAATATATTATATGCGAAAAAGCTTGATTTAGCAATAGTTTTGTAAATCTTTCAATTCATTACCCGACAAGGAATTACTTTTCATCACCAAGTCAAAAGCAAAGGAGGATTGTGTTGTGAAAAAACGGCAATGCAGCAACAAGATGCCCGTAACGGAATAATTTGTAATACATATTTCCGTAAATTCAAACTTTCTACTGCAAATCCATTATTCAAGTCATTTTCCCTTAAAAAAGTTTAGTTTATAGAAAAATTTCTACAATGATTGTTTTTTGGTCGTTACTTCAGAATAGTGTGGTGCTGGCAGTCTGTATCTTGATTTCGGTTATCTGCTTCTTTATCGCCCCTGTGCATTGTTTCAGGCATAAAACGCTGCAGAGTGTATCTGTGGGTGTTTCAGGCAAAAGAGACCGCATGGTTTTTACTGGCAGGATTCACAGAAAAATCACATACAGTACGTGGAACAGTCACATTTTATGATTATAGTAAAATATGCCAGGGCGTTTGTAAAGAACGGTTTTTGAAACACGCTTTGTGACTGAAACAGGAACGGAGGTAAGAAAGTGATTGAAATCAGCCATCTGACAAAGAAATACGGGGAACATGTGGCGGTAGACGACTTGACGCTGAATATCGAACCCGGGAAAATTTATGGGTTTCTGGGGCCGAACGGGGCCGGAAAATCCACGACCATGAATATGATTACGGGCTATATCGCAGCCACGCAGGGAACGGTAAAGGTGCAGGGATATGATATTTTAAAGCAGCCCGAGCAGGCCAGGAAATGCATCGGTTATCTGCCGGAAATGCCGCCTTTATACATGGATATGACGGTATGGGAATATTTGCGGTTTGCAGCGGATTTAAAGAAAATACCAAGAGATAAAAAGCGCCGCTACACGGAGGAAGCCATGGAGCTGGCAAAAATCACGGACATGAAAAACCGCCTGATACGAAATCTGTCGAAGGGCTACCGCCAGCGGACGGGGCTTGCCCAGGCAGTTTTAGGCTATCCCGGGGTGATTATCCTGGATGAGCCGACGGTTGGCTTAGACCCCAGGCAGATGATAGAAATGCGGGAGCTGATACAGAGCCTTGGGAAACAGCATACGGTTATTTTAAGTTCTCATATCCTGACCGAAGTAAAAGAGATATGTGAATATATCTTTATTTTGTCCAATGGACGGCTGGCTGCAAGCGATACGACACAGAACCTGACCGCACGCACGTCTGCAGGGCAGGAAATACGGCTGCTGCTTAAGGGAAGCAGGCAGGAAATTATGGCTGCCCTGAAAAAAGCAGATGGGAGAACAGCGCATGGAAGAACAGAAGATGGAAGGAATGAAGATAAAAATCATGAAGATATAAACGGGGGTTCTGTTCAGCCGGATGCTTTTGAAATAGCTTCCATAGAGCACGCAGAAGAAGACGGCTGCTTTCGTGCGGTGCTTAAAAGCAGCGGAAAACAGGGCAGCAGGGGCGCAGAAAGACAGCAGGATATCCGTGAACAGGTATTTTATACGTTTGCAAAAGCTGGAATTCCGATACTGGAAATGACAATGGGCAGTAAATCGTTAGAGCAGGTATTTCTAGAACTGACAACCCAGGCAGGAGGCAGTGTCATAGAAGAACATACAGAGGAAGAACATATTGCTGGAGAAGATACAGCAGAAAAAAATATGTTGAAAGAAAATACTGCAGCAGAAGAAAATGAACAAGATATTAAATCAGAAATCTATAATAGTCAGGAGAGGGATATTCATGAGGGCAATCTGGAAAAGGGAATTTAGGGCATGCTTTTATACAGTCACAGGCTGGCTGTTTCTGGCTGCCACGCTGGCATTTTATTTTCTGTATTTTTATGTATATAATCTTTCGTATGGATATCCGTCCATTTCCTATGCGATGAATGCGATTGCATTTCTGTTTCTGATTACCGTTCCGGTTCTGACTATGCGCATTCTTGCGGAAGAACGCCATTCGAAAACCGACCAGCTGATTCTGACAGCTCCGGTCAGCGTCGGGAAAATTGTGCTTGGCAAATATCTGGCGCTGGCAGCTGTATTTACGATAGCTGTCCTGGCTATCGGGCTGTCACTTGTCCTGCTTGGAAGCTTTGGAACCATTTCTTATGCAGAAAATGCAGCTGCGCTGCTTGGTTTCTGGCTGTACGGGCTTGTGAGTATTGCAGTCGGCACATTTGTGTCGTCCCTGACGGAAAGCCAGGTGATTGCAGCTGTCCTTGCATTTGTATGCCTGTTTCTGGGCTATATGATGGAAGGGATTACCCAGGTGATTTCTTCGAGCGGAAACCTGCTGACCAGAATATTAAACTGCTATAACCTGACACTTGGCATGGAAAACATGCTGAATGGAGAACTGGATATTACTGCTGTTATTTATTATATCAGCATGATATTTTTGTTTCTCTTTCTGACCACGCAGTCGATTCAGAAGCGCCGCTGGTCAGTCAGCGTGAAAAAGCCGGGGCTTGGCGTATTTCATGCGGGATTTGCGGCAGCAGCCGCTGGAGCTGTCATTGCATGCAATCTGGCTGCAGATGCCCTTCCAGATTCGATTACCAAAATAGACCTGACCAGTGCAAAGCTCTATTCCGTGACGGATGATACAAAGCGCATGCTGGCTGATTTAAGCACGGATAAAGAGAAAAAAGTGGAGCTGTATGTGCTGGCAAATGAAGCCACGCAGGATGAACAGCTTGCATCAACACTGAGGCACTACGCAGAGCTGTCGCCGAATATTACCGTTACCTATGCTGACCCGGCCGTCTCCCCGAATTTTTATGAGAAATACACACAGGACCCGGTTTCAGTAAACAGTGTAATTGTGGTATGTAACGAGCGGTCAAAGGTCATAAATTATGACAGCATTTACGAAACAGAGGTAGATTACCAGACCTATACATCGCAGACAACGGGGTATGACGGGGAAGGACAGCTGACAAGCGCCATCCAGTACGTGACAAACGATGACATGCGTACCGTTTACGAAATTACCGGGCATGGAGAAACATCTCTTAGCGGAAGCTATCAGGAAGCGGTTCAAAAGATGAATTTAAATCTGCAGTCAATCAATTTAATAGAAACAGATTCTCTGCCGGACGATTGTGCGGCGGTTGTTATCCAGGGGCCGCAGACGGATTTTTCCAAAGATGACGCGCAGAAAATCATGGATTACCTCGCTGATGGCGGAAAGGTATTTTTGACTCTGTCCTATACCGAAAAACCGCTTGCGAATGTGCAGGGCATCCTGGAAGCTTACCAGCTGGAGCTGAAACGCGGCATGGTGGTGGAGACAAATGCCGGAAATTATTATCAGAATCCGCTGTACCTGCTGCCGGACATTTCTTATGATACGGTGACAGCCGGCGTTTCGGATGAATATGTCCTTGTTCCGCGCGCACAGGGAATCGCCTATCCGGACGAAGAAGAAGACAGCACGCTTTCTTACACGGAGCTGCTGCGTACATCAGACCAGTCGTATCTGAAAACCGATGTGATGAATATGATGAGCTTTGAAAAAGAAGACGGGGATTTGGACGGCCCGTTTACAGCCGGCATATCTGCTGTGGATGCTTCGAGCGGGGCGCAGCTGATTGTCTATACGTCGATGGAGATGTTTACCGAGGATGCAGACTATATTGTGTCTGGAAATAATGCAGCCCTGTTTGCGGCTTCCATCAGCAGCCTGGCCGGGGAAGAAGGAGAATCAAGCCTGATTGTGATTCCGGTCAAAAAATATTCCAAAGAGCGCCTGGCCCTGCCGCAGGGAACGGTTATGATAACCGGATTTACAACGATTCTGGCCATTCCGCTGCTGCTTTTGGCATCCGGGATTTTTATCTGGATGAAACGGAGAAAAGCATAGGGAAAAGATTTATCGGGAGGAAATATTATGCAGAAAAAACAGGTTATACAGTTTGCAGTCCTGCTTGTGCTTATCCTGGCACTGACGGGCGCTTATTTCGCAATCCAGTCTTACAATGCATCACAGGACGAAAAAAAGGCACAGCAGGAAAAAGATGCCGTGATTACGCTGACCTCTTTCCAGCCGGAGAGCATTACAGGCATCCGCATCGATACCGGCGGTGACATATGCTCCCTGCAGCGCAACGGGGAAAACTGGACGGAAGAATCCGACAGTGAAACCCTGCTTTCCACGGAAAAAACCGAGTCCTTTTTAAAAGAAGCCGGGGACATAACCGCGGCATCTGAAATTGAGCCGGAAGAAGACGCAGACTACGGATTTGACGAGCCGCTGCGCACGGTGGAAATTTCCACCGAAAAAGGCACATCTTCCCTGATATTCGGCATGAAAAATGAAATGCTCGGACAGTATTATCTGAAAACAAGCGAAAGCGGCAGCATTTATCTTGCCGAAGAATCGGTTTATGCTTTGTTTGATAAAACAGCAGAGGATTTTGTAAAAGAACCTGAAACAGATACGGATGCAGATACAGACGCGGAAGATGAATAATATGTCCATGCCGTCTTTTTTACTGGCAGTCAGGCTGTTTTCCTGTTATAATAAACGGAAAAGACGTGATATCAAAAGGAGCCTGAAAAGAAATGCGGATGCGGCAAAAGAAACTTCCAGTTGGAATTGAAAATTTTGAAGATATCAGAAAAGAACCGTTTTATTATGCAGATAAAACGGGACTGCTAGTGGAACTGCTTGACAGCTGGGGAGCGGTCAACCTGTTTACCCGTCCGCGGAGATTTGGAAAAACGCTGAATATGAGCATGCTGGAGCATTTCTTTTCCCTGCATGGGGATAAAAGTATTTTTGATGGCCTGCAAATCTCGAAGGAGACGGAGCTTTGTGACAGATATATGGGAAAATATCCGGTGGTTTCCGTTTCCCTCAAAGGGATTGAAGCGCTTTCTTATGAAAAAGCGCTTCAAATGGCAGTCCTGATTCTGAAAAGGCCGGCTGCCAGGGTGCAGTATCTTTTGGAAAGTACTGTTTTAAGTGAGCAGGATAAGGAGGATTACCGGAAGCTTCTGGACAACGCGATGGGAGAAGCCATGCTGTGCGACAGCCTGAGACTGCTGTGCGAGCTTTTAGAAAAGCATCATGGCAGAAAAGTCATTCTGCTGATTGATGAATATGACGTTCCTCTGGCAAAGGCGTTTGAACATGGGTACTATGAGCAGATGGTTTCTTTTATCCGAAGCCTGCTCGGCCAGGCACTGAAAACGAACAGCAGCCTGAAATTTGCAGTACTGACAGGCTGCCTGCGGATTTCAAAAGAAAGTATTTTTACCGGACTGAATAACCTGCGGGTGATAACAGCCACAGATACGCAGTTCGGCGGATATTTCGGGTTTACTGATAAGGAAGTGCGCAGGATGCTGGAGTATTATGCATGCCTGGAACAGTACGACATGGTAAAAAAATGGTATGATGGGTATCAGTTTGGAAATACGCAGGTTTACTGCCCATGGGATGTTATCTGCCATCTTGCGAAGCTGCGTATAAATAAGACAAAAACAGCACAGCCGCAGAATTACTGGATAAATACAAGCAGCAACAGCGTGGTAAAACAGTTTATCCAAAAATCTGCGGACGCTGCGGCAAAACGGGAAATAGAGCGGCTGGTGGCGGGGGAAACTATTCGAAAGAAAATTTACGAGGAGCTGTTTTACCCCGAAATGTATCAGAAAGCGGAGCACCTTTGGAGCATGCTTTTTATGACCGGGTATCTGACAAAACGGGGAAATGCAGATGGAAGAAGCATGGAACTGGCCATTCCAAATCTGGAAATCCGGGATATTTTTATGGAACAGATTATGGAGTATTTTCAGGAAAATATCAGGAAAGACGGTGATACCTTAAACCGTTTCTGCAGCGCCCTGCAAAATGGCGATGCGCAAAACGCAGAGAAGCTGCTTGCTTCGTATCTGCGAAAAACCATCAGCATCCGTGATACATCGATTCGAAACAGCATGAAGGAAAACTTTTATCATGGTGTCCTGATAGGGATTCTTGGAGTCAAAGAAGGCTGGGGCCTTACTTCGAACCGGGAAATGGGCGAAGGCTATGCAGATATCCTTGCAGAACCTGATACAGGGGATATGGGAATTATCATAGAAGTAAAATATGCACATGACGCAAATCTGGATGCTGCTTGCAGGGAAGCCTTAAGCCAGATAGAACATACCAGATATGAGGATGACCTTCTAGACGATGGCATCGGGCATATTTTAAAATATGGCATTGCGTGCTATAAAAAGCAGTGCCGGGTGATGCTGGCAGAAAATATGCAGATTGCACAGCAGCCATATGATTAATTTTTATTAGGAACTTTCATGTGGATGGGCCAAGGCTCCCAGATAGCATTTTTGTAAAGGATATGCTGCCATATTGGTTTAGTCAGATTTGCAAAAAATCGAACATGAAATCAATACCACCGATACTGCCTTGGCGGGCTGACCCCGGCCAAGGCATAAAAAGCACATAATACGGTGTTTTCCCAATATGGGGCAATTATCATCAGCGGGATTCTTTCTGCCCGGCATTCCGTTTTTCCAGTTCCGCAATCGCGTCCTGCAGTTCTTTTTCGTGTTTTTTCTTTGCAAGCCGGTAAATTACGGTATATCCCCAGAGCAGAAGCGGTACAAGAATCGTGCAGGTGACCGAAGCGCGGAACATCACCATGCCGCTGCTGGAATCAAACAGTGCACAGCAGAGCGTGGCTAGGTATAAGACTGCTAAAAGGACTGCGCCGGCAAGTGCAAGAATGCGCTGTATCTGTTTCATATCGATTCTCCTTTCCGGGAACATGTCTTCAAGTTTGCGGGAAGGACTGTAAAGACATGCGTCAGCCCTGTGTAAACCGTGCCAGGAACTGTTTTGTGCGTTCCTCGCGCGGATGCTCCATCACGTCGTAAGGATTTCCCTGTTCGAGGATGCATCCGTCATCCATAAATATCACATGATTTGCAACATCCCTTGCAAAAGCCATTTCATGCGTGACAATAATCATGGTCGTTTTCTGGTCTGCAAGCTCGCGGATGACTTTGAGCACTTCTCCGGTCAGCTCCGGGTCCAGGGCAGAGGTCGGCTCGTCGAAGCACAGAATATCCGGTGTCAGGGCCAGGGCACGCGCAATGGCAACCCGCTGGCACTGCCCGCCGGAAAGCTGGTGCGGGTAATTGCACATCCGGTCAGAAAGTCCCATCTGTTTCAAAAGAAGCTCTGCCTGGACTTCAATTTCTTTTAAGATTTCTTTTTTTCTGGTCTTATAATCCGGCTTTTCCTTTGCGAGCAGCTGCGGGGCGAGCATGACATTCTGCATGGCTGTATACTGCGGAAACAGATTAAAGGACTGAAAAACCAGCCCGAAATGCAGCCGCTTTCTGCGGATGTCCCGCTCATTTTCTGCGTCCGTCTTCCCGGAGTCAAACAGGGTCTTTCCCTTTACGCGGATAATGCCGCCGTCTGGGCGTTCCAGAAAATTCAGGCAGCGTAAGAGGGTCGTTTTCCCGCTGCCGGAAGAACCGATAATGGAAACAACCTGTCCCTGTTCGAGGGAAAAGCTGATATCCTTGAGCACCTGCGTATGGTCAAATGTTTTTTGGATATGTTCGGCTTCTAAAATAGGCATGATAAGTTCTCCTTTTTGCAGTAGTTCCGATTAGCGGAAATAGTCCAGCTTCTGTTCCAGGCGTCCTAATGCAACGGTCAGAAGGCCGTTAAAAATCAGGTAGTAAATGGCTGTAAAAAACAGCGGCCAGATAGCGCCTGAAATGCCCTGGGAGCCCTTCATAAATGCCTCGCCGGCCCAGATAAGCTCCTGCAGGGCGATAATGCGTGCGAGGGAGGTGTCCTTTACCAGCGTAATGATTTCGTTGGACATCGGCGGAACAATGCGCTTAATCATCTGCAGCAGCGTAATCTGAAAGAAAATCTGGCTTCTGGTCATGCCCAGCACAAGCCCGGCTTCGGTCTGTCCGGCAGGGATGCCCTGAATGCCGCCGCGGTATATTTCCGAAAAATAACAGGCATAGTTAAAAATAAACGATACGCTGGCAGCAAGGAAACGGCCGGATTCGCCGCCGCCCCAGATAGGCCGTCCCAGCACAAGGCTTGGAAAATAAAAAATAATCAGAAGCTGTATCATAAGCGGCGTTCCGCGGATAATCCAGACCAAAAACCTTGTCAGGTACTGCAGCGGGCGGAACCGGGACATTGAGCCGAACGAAATAACCAGCCCGAGCGGAAACGCGCCAATAAGCGTGATAAAAAACAATTTTAAAGTCTGAAAAAATCCTGTATTCAGTGATTTCAGAACAATTGGAAGCTGTTCGAGAAAAAGTTCCATGTATGTAACCTGCCTTTTGTAAAATGGAAATACCTTTTTGTTTTACACATGCGCTGCCGGGTGTTTAATTCTGTTCTGCGAGGGCCGCCTGCACGCCGTATTTTTCCGCACATTCCTTCATGCTGCCGTCCGCATAAGCAGCTGCAAAAAATTCATTCAAAGCAGCAGCAAGGTCAGAGCCCTTGCGGAAGCCGACGCCATATTCTTCATTGTTCAGGCCGACGGTATAAGTCAGGTTTTCATAACCGGTTCCTTCGCCAACCATGGCAGCTGCCATCAGGGAATCGATAATTGCGGCATCTGAGGTACCGGCATTGACTTCCATCAGGGCACCGGACTGCTGCTTGACCGGGGTATAGGATAAATTGTGCGCCTGTGCCTGTGCTTCGCCGGCGCTTCCTGCTTCTACGGCAAAGTTCAGCTCGGAAAGGCTTTCCACATCCTGGTATAAATCAGCCTTGTCCGACGGCACAATGACAACCTGTGCATTGTTGCAGTAGGCATTGGAACATTCCATAGAGCTTTTTACTTCATCGGTCAGCGTCATGCCGTTCCAGACGCAGTCAATGTTATTGGCATCTAATTCCAGGATTTTATTATCCCAGTCAATTTCGACAAATTCCACAGCTACGCCAAGGCTTTCTGCAAAAGCTGCGGCCATGTCAGCATCAAAGCCAATCCAGCTGCCGTCCGCATCCTTATAGTCCATTGGCTCAAAATCCGTGATGCCTACGACAAGCGTGCCTTTATCTTTTACATAGGCAGCATCGCTGTCTGCATCCGAACCGGCCTGGCCTTCTGCATCCGTGCTGCTTTGCGTATCACCGGCACCGGAAGAAGCATCCGCATCCGAAGCGGTATCTTCTTCCTTTGCGGAGCCGGTCCCTGAACCGGAGCCTGGCTTATCATCCGCATTGGAACCGCAGGCAGCTATGGAAAAAGACAGCATCATGGTAAGTGACAGTGCGATTAATTTTTTCATAATGAAAATCTCCTTTTTTATAATATATGTAACAGATACAAAGCGGAGCTGCCGGTAAAAAGCCGTCTGGCAGAACCACTTTCCTATAATAACAGTTTAGCGAAGTGAAGTCAATAGAATGCGGAGCAAAGTAAAGAAAAGCGTATGAGAAATGCGACAGCCAGCTGTCATATTTTCTGTGTTATGATTTATCCTGCAGCATGAGAAAAACGGAATATATTATCAGGATAACAATAGAGGAATGAATTATGGAAAAATTTAAAAAATTTGAAAAAAATTAAATTCGGATGAATATCTCCCCGCAAAGCGTCTATACTATAACTAATCCGAAGATGACTTTCCCCCAAAGCAGTCTTCGGATTGCATGCAAAAGATACAATAAATACTTTATCCTCCCCCCAATAGAAAAGCTGCCTTTATGGCAGCTTTTCGTTTTTTTCAGACAGATTTGCTTTTCGTACAAAATTTTGCCGGTACAGCTCTTGACAAAACAGGTCTATACATATAAACTGGAAACTGAGAGGTCTATATACTTAAACTGGATAACTGTAAGGGGGAAAAGCAATGGGGTATCATATCAGCGACAGCGAATACCGTTTTATGGAAATTTTATGGGAAGAAGAACCAGTCAGCTCGATGGAACTGGTACGGCTATGCAGCAACCGGCTGAACTGGAAAAAGTCAACGACCTATACGGTGATACGCAACTTAAGTGAAAAACAGATTGTATACAGTGAAAATGCGATTGTGCGCACACGGGTGTCACGCGGCTGTATACAGAGACAGGAGAGCAGCTGCTTCCTGAACCGGAAATTTGGCGGAAGCCTGCCGTCTTTTATCGCTGCTTACCTGCAGGACAGGAAGCTGACAAGGGAAGAAGCAGAACGTTTGCAGAAGCTGATCTGGGATGCCGCAGAAGATAAATGACACGAAATGGCACGAAATAACCGAAATGAAACAGAATGACACGTGGAATGGCACAGGCTGCACAGAAACAGTGCAGGTGCATGTAAGAGGGGGATGTTATGGAAATGCTGCAGGAAATATTTTATAAAAACGTGCTGCCAAACAGCGCCGCAGGTACCGTATTTATCCTGCTTATCCTGCTTTTCCGGAAGATGACAGAAAGGCTGTCCAAAGGATTTGTCCGTATTTTATGGGTACTGCTGCTGGCAGAGCTGCT
>CAJTSV010000081.1:5947-6375 GCA_910579075.1 uncultured Eubacterium sp. | reverse complement strand
CCGCCGCTGCTGTACGGGCCACAGTATACCATGCGTAATCTGTCCGGGAAGGTGCAGGGAATGGAAACAGGCAAAAAGGTGCCGCAGGGAAATGCACAGGGGAAGCCGCCTGCATCCATGCAGACGGAACAAATTCCACAGCCGGATGCAGGAGCGGAAGCTGCTGGCGTGCAGAAAAACGAAGGGACGTTTCCGCGCACCGGGCAGGGCGCGCTTTTAAAAGGGCTTTTTCAGGAAATTGAAATGAAGGCCGTTTTTCCGGCTGTATGGCTTGCCGGTGCTGTGTGCCTGTGTGTCGTGTATCTGTGCCAGCTTTACGCGCTCCGGAAAAAAGTTTCCGATGCTGTTTTTCTGCCAGAGGATGGATGCTGGGTGACACGCGGGGTGAATACAGCGTTTGTCATGCCGTATATCCGGCCACGGATTTA
>CAJTSV010000081.1:0-5937 GCA_910579075.1 uncultured Eubacterium sp. | reverse complement strand
CCTGCCGCAAAAGCTTTCCGGTTCCGGGCGGGCAGATATCCTGGCCCACGAACGGCAGCATATCAAAAATGCTGACCCGCTGCTGAAATGCCTTGCAGCGTTTGCGGCGGCAGTCCACTGGTTCCATCCGCTTGTATGGGCTGCATGCCTGTATATGGGAAAAGACCTGGAAATGTACTGCGATGAGTGTGTCCTGCGCGGGAAAAGCATGGAGGAACGCAGGCGTTATTCCAATACGCTTCTGGAATCGGCGTCCGTGCAGGGCGGGCCGCCGCTTACGGCCCGTTTTGGCGGATTCGTCATATTTTATATACAAAAAAGCCGCGGCTTGCCGTTACGCTTTTTCTGTCTGCGCTTGTGGGGGCAGGCGGTATCTTTTTCCTGACGGCCAAAAATGTGGAAGAAAAAAAGATATCGATATGGCCGGGCAGGATGCACAAAAGCTGCTGGCTGAAAAAATTCTGGCACAGTCCGGCGGGCCGCTGCTTCAAAAATACTATGCGGATTTTGACGGGGACGGGGAGAGCGAACTGTTTGCCGTGACAGGGGCAGCCGTATCAGAGGGAACAAGCCAGATATGGTATATCTGGACGGCAGCTGGAGCGGGCACACCAAAAAAGCCTATTATCTGAAATGGACTGGAAGCGGATTTGAAGAATATGCCGCAGAAGAAATTTCCATAAAGGAACTGGAACGGTATGAAGGCTCGAAAGATATTATAAGTCAGATTCGGGAAGCCGGATATACGGTCGGTTCCATTTACCGCAGGAGCAACGGCATTTTGAATATCAATGCGGTAAAGGAGCTTGATTCCGGCAGGAATTATGAAAATGTGACCTTGAAGCTGGAAGGCGGCAGGGTACAGGAAGTCCGTAAAGACATTCCGGCAGATGGCCCGGACACACGCGGCATACTGGAAGCATCTTCATACGGGGGAATTTATCAGGCGTCAGGATTTCATGCGCAGGAAGAACGCAGCCTGTATGAGGGGCTGATTGCAGCCGCAAGGGAATGTGCCCTCAAAAATAATGGAGAAAAACCCAGGGACTTTGATTTCAGCAGCATGCTGTATATGGAAAAAAACTGGGATTACGGGACACTGGGATATCTGGTTAAAGACCTGGACGGAAATGGAACAGGGGAACTGATTTTTGGCGGAAACGCAGGGAAGGATTCCGGGTGGCATGATGGCATTATTTATGATATTTACACCATTTCTGACGGAGAGCTCGTTCATGTACTGAGCGGATGGGAGCGCAGCCGGTATTTTTTGTGCGAAAACGGAATGCTTGCACACGAGGGTTCGGGAAGTGCTTTTGATGGCGTGAAATCGTATGTTACGTTAAAAGGAGCGGCGCTTCAGCTGGAAGAATCGGTTATCTGGGATTATGACAGGCGCAGGGATGCCCGCGTTTATTATTATTCAGCTGAGTCTGAATATGATACGAAACAGGCCAGCGAAATCACGGAAGAACAGGCAGAGGCTGTTATGCAAAAGCATGCTTATGAACGCCCGGTATTTATGCCGTTTGCTTCCTGAATCCAGACGGCCCAGACACGTTCTGGCAGATAAGGGGGAACATGAATCAATATATGCGTAAATTTATGAAAAAAATAGTATGTGCTGTATGTGCTTTGGGCATAGCGGCAGGGATTCTCGTACCGGTGCAGGCAAAAGAAAAAAGCAGCTTCTGGTTATCCGGGACATCCTTCGATGTGGAGGGCGGCAGGCTTGGGATATATTACGAGAAAGAAGATGCTATATTATTAAAAGGAAGGGTAAAAAAATCCGTTTCCAAAAATCGCCTGAATCAAGCTGATGAAAGAAAAATCAAATCGGTGATTTCAATATCGGATACCTGCAGGATTGTTTTTGAAGAAGAAGATGGAAGCATGACGGCAGGCCTGTATAAAGAATGGATCAAAGATGGCGGCGGCGGTGACTATCAGGAAGGTGACAGAATGGGTTTTTGCACGGTTCTGATAAAAGTGAAAAATAATAAGGCGGTAAAGATTATTTTTCTGAATTAGGGAATATCGGGGAAGGTTTTAAGAAAGGAAAGGCTTTATGAAACAGATTCTGATTATCGAAGATGATGAAAAATTAAATAATGGCATAAAACTTGCCTTGCAGCGTGATTATTCCTGTACACAGGCCTTTTCGATTGCAGATGCCAAAAAACTTTTTCTGGCGGGGCAGTTTGACCTGGTACTGCTGGATGTCAGCTTTCCGGATGGGAACGGGATGGATTATCTGGTCTGGCTGCGCGGGAAAAGCATGGTTCCGGTCATTCTTCTGACTGCGGCCAGCATGGAAATGGATATTGTGTCCGGGCTGGAGCTGGGGGCCAATGACTATATCACAAAACCGTTCAGCCTGATGGTGCTGCGTGCGCGGGCAGGCGTGCAGCTGCGGGATAAAGAAGCGTCGTCTGTGGTGTTCCGGGACGGGGACTTTTGTTTTGATTTTCAGAAAATGGAGTTTTCATGTGCGGGCAGGCAGCTGGATTTGAGCCCGACGGAACGAAAGCTGCTGCGCTGCCTGACGCAGAATAAAGGAAAGCATGTCAGCCGCAGCCGCCTGATTGACGAGACCTGGCCGGGAGAAGCAGAATACGTCGAGGAGCATGCCCTGACAGTGGCCATCAGCAGGCTGCGCAAAAAGCTGCAGGATGCTGATGGCGGGACAGCGCATATTAAGACCGTTTATGGGACAGGATATATATGGTAAAAAATATTTTGATTTTATTTCTGCTGCTGTTAAGTGCCGCAGCGGTACTGCATTACAGACAGAAAGAAAAAAGACTGTTCTGCCGCCTGCAGAACATGCTGGATGAGGCCATTGCGGGCACATTCCGGGACAGGCATTTAAATGAAACGCCGGAATCTGCGTTTGAAAGCAGTCTCTGGCGTTATCTTTGTGATAATCAGGCTGCCTGCCGCCAGGCAGCCGTGCAGAAAGCACAGGTACAGGAGATTATTTCCGATATTGCCCACCAGTCCATGACCCCGGTTTCCAACATTATGCTGTATGCGCAGCTGCTGGGGGAAGAAATGCAGATGGCGGCAGAAAAAGAACGGCAGCCGGAACAAGTGCAGCCGGCAGCAGAAAAATCTGCTCAGGCTGCGCGCCGGGAAGCATTTTTGCTGGAAGGAATCAGCGTCATTACGAAACAGTCTGAAAAGCTGGATTTTCTGATACAGTCTCTTGCAAAGCTCTCGCGCATGGAAACCGGCATGATTTCGGTGCATCCTGCAAAGCAGTGCATTCAGCCGGTTTTGGACGCATTAAAACAGCAGTTTGGGCTGAAAGCAGCTGAAAAAAATATCCGCTTTACAGTCGAAGATTCCAGCGAAACCGCTGTATTTGACTGCAAATGGACGATAGAAGCTGCTGCCAATCTTACAGAAAATGCCATCAAATATACGCCTCAGGAAGGCGCTGTGCGCATCCGGGTGATTCCTTATGCCCTTTTTGTACGCATCGATATTTCAGATTCCGGCATCGGCATTGCACAGTCTGAGCAGGCGGCTGTGTTCGGGCGTTTTTACCGTTCGGCAAAGGTCTGCCAGACACAGGGGCTGGGCATCGGCCTGTATCTGGCAAGGGAAATTATCCGGGCGCAGAAGGGATATATCAAGGTATCGTCTGAGATTGGAAATGGAAGCACGTTTTCGATATTTCTGCTGAGAAAAGAAATGCAAAACGAAACATTATCACAAAAATGAGACATTTGAGAAACTGGTTTGAGAGGGTGTTTTGGTATAGTCTGTATTGAAAGATACAGGCTGTTTTTTTTGCAGACAGGAAATCAGCGGGAAACTGGAAGAAATCAGAGAAAAATTGACAGAAAAGAAGAGGAAGGAAGTGCAGAAAAAGAATCGAACAGGATTAGAAGTAATCGGAAATAATAAAAAAGAAGGAAGTGCAGAAAAAGAATCGAACAGAATTAGAAATAATCAGAAATAATAAAAAGAAAAAATGCAGAAAAAGAAAAGGACAGAAAATAGAAACAGACAGAAAAAAATAAGAAAAGGAAGTGCAGAAAAATGAAAGAAAAAATAAATGAAAAAGAAAGAACATATAAAAGAAATTTTACAGAAAATCGAGAAGAAAAAATCATATTAGAAGTTAAAAATTTAAGAAAAACGTATGGAAGCGGTGATGCGAAGGTAAATGCCTTAAACGGGATTGACCTTGTGGTCAGGCGGGGCGAGTTTCTTGCCATTGTCGGCACGTCGGGCAGTGGGAAATCGACGTTTTTAAATATGGCGGGCGGACTGGATGTGCCTGACGGGGGCAGTATTATCGCAGACGGCAGAAATCTGGGAGAACTGTCCGATAATGAGCTGACGGTGTTCCGCCGCAGGAAGATTGGATTTATTTTCCAGCAGTATAACCTGATTCCGATGCTGACTGTCTGCGAAAACATTATCCTGCCGCTGAAGCTGGACGGCAGAGGCGTGGACGAGCCTTATATCAGGAAAGTTGCCGGCATGTTGAGCCTGGATGAAAAATGGAACAGCTATCCGGGCCAGCTTTCCGGCGGCCAGCAGCAGCGTGTGGCAATTGCAAGGGCGCTTGCCATAAAACCGGCCCTGATCCTGGCAGATGAGCCGACCGGAAACCTGGATTCCAAAACAAGCCAGGACGTGCTCGGCCTTTTAAAAGTAACAAGCGAGCAGTTTCACCAGACTATTCTTATGATTACCCATAACGAAGAAATCGCGCAGCTTGCAGAACGGGTCATACGCATAGAGGACGGCAGAATTGTCATGCAGCAGAAAAAAAGCGGATTGGAATAAAAGCAGGTGAGGAAATGAACAGAACAAAATTAAATCAGAATACAATCAAATCAAAAGTAAATTTACCGAACCAGACGTGCAATCATACGCAGCAGCCGTGGAATCTGGAACTGGTTCAAAAAAATCTGCAGCTTCACCGCAGGTTTTTCAGATACTATAAGAAACATACGCTGGCCATCTTTTTCAGCTTTGCACTGACCTTTCTGCTGGCGTCGGCCATACTTGTATTAATCCACACCAACCACCGGATTGAGAATATACAGTACCAGGCGGTCTTTTCCCCTTCGGACTGCTATATTACAGAATTGTCTGCCGGCCAGATAAAGAAGCTGCGTTCCAGGCCCGGCATCGAACATCTGGCAGTGGCAGGGCCGTCGCAGTACTGTACCCGCAATGGACAGCAGTTTTTTCTGTCATCCGGGGATGATACGCAGCTGACCATGACAGCGAAGCTTTTAGAAGGCAGGCTGCCGGACACAGCGGAAGAAATAGCTGCGGAAAAATGGGTGCTTTTAAATCTCGGGATAGAGCCTGTATTAAATCAGGAATTTACATTTGAAGACTCGGACGGAAAGGACAGGACGGTAACACTGACCGGGATATTATCCGACCAGATGGCAAATAAAATATACGGAACGCTGTATCTGTATGCCGGGCTTGAAATCATGCCGGATTGTGCGTATATCGTTTACATCCGGTTTCAGAATCCGGCTGCGTATGATGCATCTGTCCGGGAGCTTGTCTCATATCTGGGCATCCAGAAAGACCAGGTGCGCAAAAATCCGGCGAGGGAAGATTTCATGGAGCTGTACTGGATGGACGTGCGGATTGCGGGCGTGATTTTTCTGGTCTGCTATATTGTATTTTATGGCATTTACCGGATTGCACTGGCAGCAAGGCGCAGGCAGTACGGCATCCTGCGTGCCGTGGGAATGAAGCGGGGACAGCTGCAGGTCATGATTCTGCGGGAGCTGTACCGGATATATGTAATTGGCACAGCGGCCGGGATTCTTTCTGGAATTGCTCTGGCATATGTGCTTGTCTGGCTTTCCGGGGATGGGGACAGTGTTGTTTACCTGTATAATGAAAGCGTCCGGTTTGCCCCGGTGGTTCCGGCAGGAGTGATTGCGG
>CAJTSV010000080.1 GCA_910579075.1 uncultured Eubacterium sp. | reverse complement strand
CCGCTTTCTATCCTTCACCTTACAATACACCACCGCCGTCAACGTACTCACAAATGTCGCCACAATCGCCGGCGCAATGATCCCCGCTGGATTCACACTTCCGTACTGACTCCTATAAGCAATCATATTTACGGGTATTAACTGCAACGAAGAAATATTCAGTATCAAGAATGTACACATCTCATTGCTGGCGATGCGCTCCCGTTTTTCCTTTCTACCGCCCACAGCCCCAGAACCGTCCGTCAGACTTCCCCTGCCATGCCCACCTATCGTTTCCGCACCGCCGTGTGTAACAATCCCGTCCGCCTGCGTATACCCCGGCGCCCCTCTCTCTTCCTCCAGCTTCGCCAGCTCTTCCATCGCCTTAAGCCCTGCCGGCGTAGCTGCCCACCCGAGCCCGAACACATTTGCAATAAAATTCTCCGCAATATACTGGTTTGCAGCATGCCCCTTCGGAATATCTGGAAATAAAAACCGCAGAAACGGCTTGAGCCCCCGCACGGCCCCCTGAATAATCCCGGCCTTTTCCGCAATCCGCATCAGCCCGACCCAGAGCGACATGACGCCTGTCATAGTCACGCACAGGGTCACAGCCTCTTTCGAAGAATCCACTGCTGCCTGCGTCACTTCCGGCAGCGTCCCATTGAATGCCGCATACACAATTCCAGCGGTAATCATAAATCCCCACAGATAATTCATAACTGTCACCTGATTTTTTATTTTTACAATATATGCAGAAACCTGCCCGCAAAGACAGCGATTTTTCAAAAAAGCGCGCCACGAATCGCACATCCTTCCTATTGACGGTTCCGTCTGTCAATGATACATTTTTTACATCAATATCCACATACCCGGGCTTTCCAAAAGGAGATTTCCACATGAACGAACCACAGTTATCCACTTTAAAAGAAAACCGTTCCCATGGCACCAAATCATTTCCATTTGCTGCATATAAAACCGTTCCTTCCGCAAAAGGAATGCTTGTCAAACACCACTGGCATGACGAAATTGAAATCATCTGTTTTTCCGGCGGGGATTTCCGCCTGGAAATCAACATGGAGCCATTCTGCATCCGTTCGGAATGCCTGTATTTTATCAATCCGGGAGAGCTGCACAGCATCCTGACAGAAAAAAGCGGCAGTCCCGCAGAAGCAGCCATTGTATTTTCCCCGCAGATGTTAAGCTTTTATTCCTATGACACCGCCCAGACGCAGCTGATTCATCCGCTGTGCAGCGGCAAAATACGCTTTCCGCGCTGCCTGACGCCGGAGCATCCCGCATTTTTTCAGGTGCGCCAGTCCTTTCTGGACATGATGCAGCTGTCCGCACAGCAGGATGCTGACATTCCGGCCATGCAGCTGTCCGCACAGCAGGATGCTGGCATTCCAGCCATGCAGCTGTCCGTCAAATCTTCCCTGCTGCGCATCCTTGCACTGTTATCTGCACACCGCCTGCTGATTCCGTCCGAAAAAAATGATAACAAGCGGGTAGAAGAAATTAAAACCGCCATTACCTACATCCGGGAAAACTATAGGGAAAAAATATATGTCCGCGACCTGGCATCCCTTTTAAACCTGAACGAGCAGTATTTCAGCCGTTTTTTCAAAAAAGCCATTGGCCGCTCCCCGATGGCATATATCAACGAATACCGCATCCGCCAGTCCATGCAGCTGCTGAAAGAAACAGACCTTTCTGTGATGGAAATCTGCATGGACTGCGGGTTTAACAACCTGGGAAATTTTCTCAGACAATTCCGCAAATACACCGGTACCACGCCGCTGAAATATAAAAAGTCAGAATAACGTATTTTTTTATCAGATAAATGCAAGACATATCCAAAAAATGCTATTATAATGTAGAAAACAAAGAACGGCATAAAAATACTTTATGGAGGCGTGATTATGACAAAAAAATGGTGGCATGACAAGGTTGTATACCAGATTTATCCAAAAAGCTTTGCTGATTCCAATGGTGACGGCATCGGGGACATTCCCGGCATTATCAGCAGGCTGGACTACCTGCAGGATTTAGGTGTCGACATGCTCTGGCTGTCTCCATGCTATTCCTCACCGCTTGCCGACGAAGGCTATGATATATCGGATTATTATAATATCGACCCGCGCTTTGGCACAATGGAAGACATGGAACAGTTAATCGCCGAAGCCAGAAAAAGAAACATTTACATCCTGATGGACCTGGTCGTCAACCACTGCTCCGATGAACACGAATGGTTCCGCAAAGCCTGTGAAGACCCGGACGGTACATACGGCAGGTACTTTTACCTGCGCAAAAAATCCGACAAAGAGCCGCCTGCAAACTGGCGTTCTTACTTCGGCGGCCCGGTATGGGAAGACCTTCCGGGCACAGACAGGCAGTACCTGCATGTGTTTCACAAAAAACAGCCGGACTTAAACTGGGAAAATCCACAGCTGCGCGAAGAAGTATACAAAAACATCTGCTGGTGGCTGGAAAAGGGATTGGGCGGCTTCCGCATTGACGCAATTATCAACATCAAAAAAGCGCTGCCCCTGCGCAGCTATGAGCCAGACCGCGAAGACGGACTGTGCAGCATTGGCACCATGCTCAGGGAAGCAGAAGGAATCGGAATATTCTTAAAGGAAATGCGTGACCGTACCTTCCGCAAATACGATTCCTTTACCGTAGGAGAAGTATTCGACGAAAAACCGGAAGAAATCCGTGATTTTATCGGAGAAGACGGCTATTTTTCCAGCATGTTTGATTTCAATGCAGCAGTATTTGGCAGCAGCGAAAACGGCTGGCATGACGCAGCACCGATTACGCCGGATGATTATAAAAAATGCTGCTTTGCATCACAGGCGAAGGCTGCCGGCATCGGATTTTTGTCCAATATCATCGAAAACCACGACGAACCGCGCGGAGCCAGCCGCTATATTCCAAAAAACGACTGCTGCCCGCAAAGCAAAAAAATGCTGGCTGCCCTGTATTTTATGCTGCGCGGCATTCCGTTTATCTACCAGGGACAGGAGCTTGGCATGGAAAATGCGCCGTTTTCTTCCATTGATGAAATCGATGATATCTCAACGCTGAACGAATACCAGACTGCCTTAAATGCCGGACTTTCCCCGGAAGAAGCGCTTCAGGCCGTTTCCCGGTTCAGCCGCGACAACGCAAGGACACCGATGCAGTGGTCGGATAAACCAAACGCCGGATTTACCACCGGCACCCCATGGCTGAAGCTGAACCCGAATTATACAGAGATTAACGCAGCCGCCCAGCAAAACAGCCCGGATTCCGTGTTCCGCTTTTATAAACAGCTGATTGCACTGCGCAAAAACCCGGAATACAAAGATACCATCGTATACGGCACGCTCGAACCACTCTGGGAAGAACGGCACAACCTGATGGCCTATTACCGGAAAGGCACAAAAACACTGCTCGTCATCGGCAATTACCAGAAAGATGCCCAGTCTGTCACCCTTCCGGAAGGCTTTCACAGGCTGCTTTTAAATAACGATTCCAGATACGACAGAAACAATGACCAGCTTATCCTGCAGGGATATCAGGCAGTAATTCTGGCAGACTCCTGACTCACAGAATGCAATATAAATGAAAAAAGAATAAAATCACAAAAAATAAAATCAGAAAGGATAACATCAGCTATGAAAAAAACATGGTGGAAAGAAGCTGTCATATACCAGATATATCCGCGCAGCTTTATGGACAGCAACGCAGACGGCATTGGCGACCTGCCGGGAATTACCAGCAGGCTGGACTACTTAAAATACCTGGGCATAGACGTAATCTGGCTGTCCCCGGTATACGAATCCCCAAACGACGACAACGGATATGATATCAGCAATTACAAAAGCATCATGAAAGAATTCGGAACCATGCAGGATTTTGACGAGCTGCTTGCACAGGCCCATGCGCGCGATATCCGCATTGTCATGGACCTGGTCGTCAACCATACATCCGATGAGCATCCGTGGTTTATCGAAAGCCGCAAATCAAAGGACAATCCATACCGCGATTACTATATCTGGCGGGATGGCGCGGATAAAGAAACTCCGCCAAACAACTGGGGTGCCTGCTTTGGCGGCTCTGCCTGGGAATACGATTCAGCAACGGAAATGTATTACCTGCATCTGTTTTCCAGAAAGCAGCCGGATTTAAACTGGGACAATCCGGCTGTGCGCAAAGAAATCTTTGAAATGATGTCCTGGTGGTGTGATAAAGGCATCGACGGCTTCCGCATGGATGTCATCAGCATGATATCCAAAACAAAAGAAATGCCTGATGGAATCAAAAACGGCCTTTACGGTGATTTCAGCCCATACTGCGTGCATGGCCCGAATGTCCATGCATATCTGCAGGAAATGAATGAGAAGGTATTATCCAGATACGATATTATGACCGTAGGCGAAACTGCCGGCGTCACGACAGAGCTGGCTGCACAGTATGCCGGAGAAAACACCCGGGAGCTCAACATGGTATTCCAGTTCGAGCATGTCGAAGGGGACGGAAAATACGGAAAATGGACAGACGAAAAGCTGCCGCTGCCAGTGCTCAAAAAAGTACTGTCCCGCTGGCAGAACGAATTATACGGCAAGGCATGGAACAGCCTGTTCTGGAATAACCATGACCAGCCAAGAGCCGTGTCCCGCTTTGGAAATGACAGCCCGCAGTACCGCGAAGCTTCCGCAAAAATGCTGGCTACCTGCCTTCACATGATGCAGGGCACTCCTTACATTTACCAGGGTGAAGAACTCGGCATGACCAATTACCCGTTCCAGGACCCGCAGGAATTCCGCGACATCGAAAGCATCCGGGCTTATCAGGAATGGTGTGCAGACGGGCCTCTTTCCCACGAAACCTTCTGGCCGTGCATGACCTTCAAAAGCCGCGACAATGCCCGCACACCAATGCAGTGGTCGGATGAACCAAATGCCGGATTTACGTCCGCAGCTCCATGGATAGCAGTCAACCCAAATTACTGCGAAATTAACGCCAAAGCACAAACAGAAAATCCCGATTCCGTATTTCATTACTACAAAAAATTAATTGCACTCCGCAGGCAATATCCTGTCATTGTATACGGCTCATACGAACTGCTGCTTGAAGAAAACGAACATCTGTTTGTTTATACCAGAACACTTGACAGTGAAAAACTGCTGGCTGTATGCAGCTTTTCCGAACAGGAATGCAGCCTGCACATACCGGATGAATTCCGGGATGCAGAATGCATCATTGCAAATATGGAGCCTGCACTCCAAAAAGAAACCGTCACCGTAAAGCCTTACGAAGCCTTCGTGCTTTATAAAAACAGCCAGTTCTAATCCGCTGGATTTTTCATATATTGGAAGCAAGACTATCAGCAGTAAACAGGCACTATCCATGCTGCCTGTTTACTTTGGAGAATTATGCGCCACTTAAAAACCAGCTTTCAATCCATACAAAAAAAGTTATCTTCCTCATTCCTTCTGCCCGTCTACGGACTGTTTGCGCTTCTTCTAATCCTCGGGCTGTACAGGCTGAACGGTTCATCGATGATTATCGATACCGCTTCTTACACGCATTCACAGGACGCCGGACAGAAAACAAGTGAAAAAGAATTTGACGCCTGGCTCAGGCAGCTGTTTCAAAGCCAGATAACCGCAAACACCTTAAACCTGCATTATACGCTGGCAGACCCTTCCTCTGCAGAAATCGCACAATATCCAGTCACATTTGGAGAAATTTCTTCCCAAAACGAAGACGCACAGCTGGCATCCCTGGAAAACATGCAAAAAGAGCTTCATGCGTATGACACTTCTTCCATGTCTGTCCAGGCGCAGATGACCTACGACATCCTGGACGATTCCATCCAGCGCAGCCTGGACATGGCACCATATTACTATTACGATGAGCTGCTCAGTTCTACCGGCGGCCTGCAGTCGGAATACCCGATTCTGCTGGCCGAATATGCCTTCCATTCCAAACAGGATGTCGAAGACTATCTGGAACTGCTTTCACAATATGACACCTATTTCAGCCAGGTCTGTGCCTTTGAAAAAGAAAAAGCAAAGCGCGGCCTTTTTATGAACCAGAAGGCAGCGGAAAATTTAATCACGCAGTGCCATGCATTTATCCCGGACAATTCCAGCGAGTCTTTCTGGGAAACAGCTTTTGCAGAACGTCTTGACCAGATAGGTTCCCTGAGCAAAAAAGAAAAAAAATCCTACCTGAAACAGAATCAGGAACTGCTGCAGGACCATGTTTATCCGGCCTACCGCAAGCTCATAGCCGTGCTCAAGGCCTTAAAAAAAGAAGGGAAAAACGCACAGGGACTCTGCCATTTCGAAGATGGAAAAACCTATTATGAGCTGCTTGTAAAAAATTCCACCGGTTCCGCCCGCAGCATACCGCAGCTTCAGAAAATGACCGAATCACAGCGGGACAGATGCCTGTCGGAGCTGGCCCTGCTTGCTCCGGTCCTGACCAAATCTGCATCGGCTTCCATACAGAAGCGGCAAAAAAATGATACTGCATCTTCCCCGGCAGCTTCTTCCAGCCTGCTTCCATACAATACCCCGGAAGAAATGCTCGAGCATTTAAAAACACAGATTCAGTCCGCATTTCCGGCAGCGCCAAAAGCAGGCTATACTATAAAAAATGTCAATGAAAAGCTGCAGGATTTCTTATCTCCTGCCTTTTACCTGACTTCTCCTATGGACCGTTTTACAGAAAACTGCATTTACATAAATTCCGGGAACAACTATGACGATATCCAGCTGTTTACAACGCTTGCACATGAAGGCTATCCCGGACATTTATACCAGACCGTATATTCCTATTCGGCAAAATTATCCCCTATCCGCTATATACTCTATCATGGCGGATTTACAGAAGGGTGGGCAACTTATGTAGAAATGCTCTCTTACGGCTACACCGGCCTGGAAGAAACTGCAGCCCGGGCACTGATGCTGAATCAGGATGCAACACTCAGCCTGTATGCATCCATTGATATGGGTGTGCATTACGATGGCTGGTCACTGGCAGACACTGCGGAGTTTCTGGGCAGCTATGGGATTAAACAGGTATCTGTTATTTCAGAAATATACCAGACGATTATCGAAAATCCGGCAAATTACCTGAAATATTATATCGGGTATCTGGAATTTCTGGAACTGAAAGAACAGGCAAAGGCTTATTATGGAAATGATTTTTCCGAGATGATATTTCATACGGCTTTGCTGGATATGGGGTCGGCACCGTTTTATATATTAGAGAAATACTTTGCGAAGTTTTACAAAGCGGCAGATTAATGCGTCAGGCTGCTGGTTCCCGGACGCTGGATGGAGAAATTTTTTCCTTCTGGTGTTCCGTCTGCGAAAAGCAAGAAGTTCTAAGTTTTCTGCTTACGGATAATGGCTGCGGACGGACCGGTGCCTCTGTGTCCCCAAATCCTGTCCATAAATCACTGTAAACCGGAGGATAAAGTGGAAGAATTATTGGTTTATGCCATTTTACTATATCAGAACTTAACACCAGAAAACGAATATAAGAACCGTCTCGATAAACTGTTTCTCGAAAATCCCGAAAATGATGATTTACTCTATTTAGAATGGGAACCAGATATAAAAGAATCCATTCTATATATAAGGAAACATCTTGATTATTCAAACCTTAACTATGAACAATTTGGCGCAATTCTAATGGATAAATTAAAGACAGTTTATGAAAATAATCCAGACATAAAATCTTTCGCAATCCAAATATCCGGCTTATGGGAAAACCTCCCAGAAAACATACAAAATACAGAACCTTTTCATATTCTAACCTATGCCGATGACCCCTTATCCTGGGGAGATGAAGAACAAAGCAGAAATATTTATGAACATATGCTTAAATATTACAAACAATAACAAAAATTTATACAAACTTTCCTCTTTGCCGATACCAGCTGGATGAGAGGGACAGTTCTGTTTCGCTGTGACTGTGAAAGAATGTTAGAATTTCCAGGTATTCTGCACTGCAAACAAGGCGGGCGAAAGCCCGAAAGGCAGTTTTTAGCCGAAGGCGAACTAACTGCCTGTCCGCACGGTACCAAAACAGGACAAGCAGAATACTTGGAAATTCTTACATTCTGGAACCGGAACAGCGAAACAGAACTGTCCCTCTCATCCAGCGTCCGCTCAAAGCATTTACACTTTCCCCTCTCCTTCCAGCAGCTCCTGATAAACATCCCTTTTCGAAACTCCCCTGTCCTTCGCTGCCAGCTTCATCGCTTCCTTCCTCCCTGCTCCCTTATCTTCATAATACTTCACATGCTCAAAAACACTCATCTGCATCCATGCTTCCTTCTGTTCCTTTTCGATATCCGCATAAGACTTTCCCTCAATAACAAGCACATACTCCCCGCGCGGTTCTTTCTCCCGGTATAATGCAAGCACATCTTCCAGTGAAGCCCGGATAACTTCCTCATGCTTTTTGGTCAGCTCGCGGCACACCGATATCTTCCTGTTTCCCAGTGCCTGATACAGTTCTTCCAGCGTGGACACCAGATGATGCGGCGCTTCATACAGAATCATAGTGCGTGTCTCCTGCTGGAGTTCTTTCAGCACAATACCGCGTTCTTTTTTATCGCGCGGCAGAAATGCTTCAAAACTAAATCTCCTCGCAGGAAGTGCCGAAACCGTCAGCGCCGTAATGCACGCAGCTGCTCCTGGCAGGGATATGACCTGGATTCCTTCCTCTGCGCAGATTCGCACAAGCTCCTCGCCCGGGTCTGAAATGCCGGGCGTGCCTGCATCTGTAATCAGGGCAATATTCTTTCCGCTGTGCATCTTTTCTGCGAGCTGATGCGCTTTTTCTATTTTATTAAATTCATGGTAACTGGTCATCGGCACTTTTATCTCAAAATGATTTAGCAGCTTAATCGAATTTCTTGTATCTTCGGCTGCAATTAAATCCACTTCCCTTAATGTACGCAGCACCCGCAGGGAAATATCTTCCAGATTCCCAATCGGCGTCGCGCATAAATATAAAATCCCTGCCATATCATTCTCCTATACATTGCGTATGCAGCACAGGTTAATACCCATACAGCTGCAATATCTCGTCCGTATACTTCCCCGGTTCCTGATATACAATCAGCGGTTTTTCCACGGTCATTCTGGGCTTTCCGCCCCGCAGCCCTTCAATCAGCACCATATTCGGCTCCCTGTCAGCATATGGATGCACAAGCTTCATCCGCTTCGGCTCGATGCCATAGCCAGTCATTTTGCAAAAAATTTCCGAAAGGCGGAACGGACGGTGCACCATATAAAACCTTCCCTTTGGCAGAAGCATCCTGGCGCTTTCCCGTAAAATATCATCCAGCGTGCACAGTACTTCATGCCTGGCAATCGTTTTCGCATCCTGTGCATTCTGCAGCCCATGATTTCCTATCATATAAGGCGGATTTGTCGTAATGACATGAAAAGAAGATGCTCCAAAATAACTGGAAGCACCCTTCACATCCCCGGTCACAATCTCTATCTTTGATTCCAAATGATTCAGCCCGACACTCCTTCTTGCCATATCCGCGCTTTCCGGCTGAATCTCAAGTCCCGTAAAATGGCTTCCGTCTGTTTTCGCTTCCAGCAAAATCGGAATAATGCCTGTCCCGGTTCCCAAATCCAGGACACGCTCCCCGGCCTTTACATGAGCAAACCCTGACAGCAGCACCGCATCCATTCCAAAACAGAACCGTTTCGGGTCCTGAATAATAACATATCCATTGCGCTGCAGTTCGTCTATCCGTTCCCCTTCCCGCAGCCTGGTATTTGCAATCCTTTTATTTTCCGACATCCAGCTTCGATTTTCCTTCCCTGTCTTCCAGTACAGAAAGCTTTTTGATTTCTTCGGCAGATACTTTTACTTTATGTCTTTTCGGCTTGAATTTCAAATCACTGACCTTATATTCCCGCAGCTCCTTTTCACCATTGACATCTACTTTGACCTTTACAAGCTGGCGCAGCACGCTGACACTCTGGACTTCCCCGCGCAGCCCGTCATTTGTCGTCACATATTCATTAATCTCAGGAAGGCTGCTGTTTAAATACTCGTATGTCTCCTGCTCATTTTTCAGGCAGCACATCAGTCTCCCGCAGACCCCGGAAATCTTCGTAGGATTTAAAGACAGGTTCTGTTCCTTGGCCATCTTAATGGAAACCGGCACAAATTCTGATAAATACGAAGAACAGCACAGCTCCCTGCCGCAAATCCCCATGCCGCCCAGTATTTTCGTTTCATCCCGCACGCCAATCTGGCGCAGCTCGATTCTGGTACGGAAAACCGAAGCCAGGTCTTTGACAAGCTCCCGGAAATCAATCCTGCCGTCTGCCGTAAAATAAAACAGCAGCTTATTATTGTCAAAGGTATATTCCGCCTGCACAAGCTTCATTTCCAGCCCGTGCTTTTCAATCTTTTCCTGGCATATTTTATAAGCGCCTTCCTGTTTATCCTTGTTTCTCTGCTGCTGCTTTTCATCCTCGTCAGTAGCAATACGGATAACCGGCTTCAAAGGCTGCGTGACTTTTTCATCCTCCACATTCCTTGGCGGAATCATCACCACGCCAAATTCCACGCCGCGGGCCGTCTCCACAATAACATGCGTCCCCGTCTCCATTTCCATATCTGCCGGGTCAAAATAATAGATTTTGCCTGCGTTGCGGAACCTGACTCCTACGATTTTTGTCATTCTTTAATTCTCCTTCATTTTCAGCAAAAGGAGCTCGATTACTACATCAAAGTTCACATTTGCATTTAATCTGATTTTCGCTTTTTCCAAAGCTTCCAATATTTCCTGAATGCCATGATACGAACTGTGGCTGGCCTGCTTTTTAATATCATGCGCCTGTTCCTTGAAAATCAGGCCGTTTACATCCATCGTCGCCTTATACATCAGCACATCCCGGTACCATATCAGCATAATGTCAAAATAATCATTGATAGACATCTTGTATTCGCCAATCTGCCGGACTGCCTCGCCCATTTCATAAACATCAATATCTTTGACCCGCTTCATCAGCTGCACCGCAGAATCCTTCAAATCATTAAAATGTTCCGAGGAAGCAAGCTGAATAGCCCTTCCGACATTTCCCTGCGCAAAAGCAGCGCTGATATCTGCCTGATAATCCGGCACCTGGTATTTTTTCATCAGATGTTCCTTAATCACCGCACTGGCAGCCGGTTTTAAATTCAGCTGAATGCAGCGGGACAAAATGGTCGGCAGAAACAAATCGGCATTGGTCGTCAGCAGCAGGATAACTGCGTATGCCGGCGGTTCTTCTATTGTTTTGAGCAGCGCATTCTGCGCCTGCTGGTTCATCTTTTCCGCTTCATCGATAATATAAATTTTATACCGGCTGGAATATGGCTTTACCGCAATATCCTGATTCACCTTCCTGCGGATATCATCAACCGAAACTGTATTCGGTTTCTCATGTGTCACATAAATAATATCCGGCTGGTTATGGCTTGCTGCCTGCCGGCAGGAATGGCACTCCATGCACCCTTCTGTCCCCTTTTTCTCACACTGCAAAGCTGCCGCAAAGGCTTCTGCCAGCATCATCTTGCCGGATTTGTCCGGCCCGTTAAAAATATAAGCATGTGAAACCTTATCCAGCCTGATTGCATTCTGTAAATGTTCAATAATCTGTCCGTGTCCTATAATATCCTGAAAACCAGCCATCCTGTGCTCCCCCTTTCCCTGATGTCCTTATTTAAGTAAATATGTCAAGAAGCAGTCCCGTGATTTCACCAATCTTACTCAGTATTTTGATATGGTCTTTTTCTTCCTCGCAAAGCTCCTGTGCCAGTTCGTCCAGGTTGCTGTCCACCAGGCGGATAATGCCGTATACCCGGTGCCTGCCCCTGCGGTCTAAAAAATTCTCCCTCGAAAACTTATGCGACCTGTTTACAATTTCGTTCAAAAAATCCTTTATCTGCCCGCGGTATTTTTTCATATCCCGTATATCCATATGCCGCGCAATCAGTTCACCCTGCTTCGTGATATCTTTGAGCATCAGCTCCAGCTGTCTCTGCAAATCCGAATCCTCTATTGCATTTGTCAGGGCAAATTTAAATCCGTCATCCGTATTTTCAACAGGCGCTGCTCCCTCTGTCTGCATCACAGGAACAGCCTGATTTACCTTAATATCCATGCTGAATGCCTCATTCCTTCCGGTTCTTTTCTATACTGATATTATATACTATTACTATATACTATTTCAGGATGTATATGCAACTGTAAGTATCTTGCAGCACTGCTGCATTTTATTTTACTTTTTACCCAGAATGCAGCAGTCCTTCACACTATATTTACTTCACTGCTGCATTTTATGTTATTTCTGCCCCGGCCTGACTGCATCTGTCGGTTTCTATCTGTGTTATGACAGACACCCTGCGGCACTGCCGGTCCTTCATTCCCAGCACATTCAGGCCTGTTCTCCTGCATTCATCCAAAGCCTTTATAAAATCCAGGGAAATTTCTTCCCCCGGCACAATCGCAGGGATTCCCGGCGGGTACAGATAAATATATTCCGCACACACCCTTCCTGCACTTTCCTGCAAAAGTATTTCTTCCTTATTATAATACCTGGTTTCTGAAATTTCCAGCACCTTTTTTCGTTTCCCGTACATACGCCTTAAAAAAATTTCTGCCCCGGACACTTCTTTTGCATTACTGCGATTTTTCTCGTTCTCGTTATCCTGCATATCATTCCAGCATGCAGCAGCTTTTTGCATCTCATCCTTCTTTCGAAGCTGTGCATCTATTTCCAGCAGCGCACGCAGCAGCCGGTCAAATCCTTCCTGTGTGTCCATAATGCTTGTCATCGCCAGCACATACTGCGCCGAATACAGTTCCATCTGCAAATGATACCGTTCCAGAAGCATGTCATACAGCTTCTTTCCATCCATGGAAGTACCCTGTGTGGAAATCACAATCTTAGACCTGTCCGCATCAAATACCCGGCCAGCTTCATAATCCTTCTTATCCAGCACATGCAGCCGTTCCAGCCCCTGACACGCGTCATAAAAACCAGAAAGCTTTTTATCAAATGCATCAAACATCTGTTTTCCGGACTGTTCCAGCATAGCCACGCACTGCTCCATCCCGGCCATAAACAGATAAGACGGAGAACTTGTCTGAAAAACCGCAAGCATTTCCATGACCCTGTCTGCATCCACCCTGTCTGTCCCGATATGAAGCGCAGCCGTCTGCGTAAACGAAGGCAGAGTCTTATGAAGACTCTGTATCACAATATCAGCCCCCAGCCTGAGCGCGGATTCCGGAAACGGCCCGCCCAGGGAAAAATGAGCGCCATGTGCTTCATCCACAATCAGATAAGCATCCTGTTTATGAACAATTTTAGCAATGCTGCCAATATCAGATACAATCCCGTCATAAGTGGGAGATGTCAGCACGACAAGCTTCGTATCTGGATAGCAGCGCAATGCATTCCTCACTGCGTCCGCATTTACCTGGCCCTGAATCCCGCATTTCATAATTTCCGGATAAATATATCCTGCCCTTAAACCGAATAATTTTACCGCGTTATAAACAGATTTGTGGCAGTTTCTTGCAATCAAAACCTGGTCACCCGGCTGGGACAGCGCGCCTGCTGCGCTCAGAATACCACAGGTACTTCCATTTACAAGATAAAATGACTTTCTGCTGCGATACAGCTTTTTCAGCCTTTCCTGCGCTTCCAGCAAAATTTCTTCCGCACAGTGCAGATTATCAAACCCGTCAATCTCTGTAATATCTATCTGATAAGGATTGGGAAAAGGCAGCTTTGCACGTTTATGTCCGGGCATATGAAACGGATAAAAATCCGACTCCGCATAAGCAGACAGCCTTTCATACAGGCCCTTATATTCCAAAATCGTATGATTCATAAAAAACTCCTTTTAAGAATCAAGAAACCTTCCAAGCTCCGGCATCCAGTCTCCGAGATAGACAATATTCTGGCAGATATGCTCCCAGATAACCGAAAAAAAGCTTTCCACCCTGTCCATAACCTCATCCCAGGAAGGACTTTTCTTATTTGCACGCCGTAAATAAGATTTCCATTTCTTTGCCATAAAGCCGCTTGTCCGGTATGACCGCAGTATTTCAAACCGTTCCGGCGCGGCTTCTATTCCCCGCTTGCGGCACCCTTCACTTACAAGCTCCCACACCTTGCGGCCTGACAGCGCTTCTTTCCTCAAAATATCATAAATGTCCATATAACAGGACATATCGTTTAACAGCTCCAGCAAAGACAGAATCTCGAAAAATTTCTCTGTAATCACATATTCAGCCGGATAACACCTGACCTGAATTTTCCGGTTATTATTTGTAATCAGCCGCATATCCCGGATATCCGGCTCCAGCTTCTCCTGCAAAACCGGCTCCAGCTTTATTTTCACCGGAACCTTAATAAACGAAACCGTACCCGTCATATCAATATAAATCAGGTTCCAGTCCATCCATACATGGTAATTCCAGTAAATCGCATTCTTTTTAAAATTTCGGAAAAGTTCCGCAAAAACTTTACTGACCTCTGCTTTTTTATACGAAAACCCGCGTGTGTCCTTCACACAAAATGACAGGGACAAATCAGCCTTTTTCCGGTAATTTTCCAGATTCATCCGCACGCTGTCTTTCATCCAGAAACTTTCCGCATATTCTGATTCTGCAATTTTCCGCAAAATTTCTTCCATAACAGAAGCAGCCAGAAGATTTTCAAATGGAATCTGCAATTCCGCACTCCGCTGCCTGATAAACGTTTCATTCAGCAAATCATGCCCCATAGCGCCAATCTCCTATCCAAGAGTATATTTCTTATCATTTCCGTAATCTGTTTATATCCATACATCAATCTGATTCCGGACTATCTGCATTTTCTTCTTTTGCTAATCTCATATATCCTTTTTACAGCCATATGCCTATCTGATTCCGAACCTTTGATAACACCTTGCGTTCTTTTGCATAAGCCAGAAGCTTTGCAATATCCTTATTCTTATCCATCAAAAATGCCCGCAGAGCCTGCTGCAAATCTTCACGGTTCATCCTGTTTTCATATTTCAGCACATCACAGATTAAACGCTCCTTGCAGTAAACCGACATCTCACTGCTGCCAAATTCCATCTTCACAACACCCATCTGTAAAACCTCCGGCTCCGTATAATACGGCTGCACCAGCGGATAATCCATTTTAAACCGCGATTTCGAAGTATTCTTATCTACGGCAACCGTCCATTTAAACGGCCGGTTCTTCAAATAATGGTGACAATACAAAGCACTTTCCATGCTTAAAACACAATCTGGAAACATCGTAGCAATAATATCTTCTTCGCGTTTTTTATGGAAATTCATCGAATAATACCCATTCTTTACCCGCTCAATCACGCCATAATCCACAAAAGTCTGAATCCTGCGGTAATCCATGCCAAGCGTATACAGCTGCGAAGTCTTCACCACCCCGCCATTTTCATCCATCAGCCGCTGAATTTCCATCATCTGCCTCTCCCTTTTTTCCTGGCGGGTCACCTTCTTTTTATTAGCATTCGTACCGTTTCCAGATTCTGTATGCTTTCTACCTCTTATTTCATTATCTGCTGTATCTCTTTGAAAAAAAACACCCTTTCCAGTTCCTGATTCCGTCTCCTTATTATAATTTACACTCGTTTCTGTTTCTGCTCCCATCCCTTTATCATCATTTATACTCGTTTCTGTTTCTATTTCTTTATCAAAACCTGCACTCAGTTTAATTCCTGGTTCCATCCCTTTATCATCATTTACACTCATTTCTGTTTCTGCTCCCATCCCTTTATCAAAACCTGCACTCAGTTCCATTTCCAGTTCCATTTCTTTATCAAAACCAGCATTCATTTCAATTCCTGGTTCCATCCCTTTATTATAATCTGCACTCAGTTCCATTCCCGGTTCCATCCCATTTTTTTAACCTGCACTCAATTCCATTTCCGGTTTCACGATTCTTTTTAAGCATATGCTATTTTTATTTTCTGCGTCTTTTTTCTATTAAAATCTATACTAATTCCTGCTTTTATTCCTTGTTTTCATTTTTTGATTCAATACCATTCTCATTTGCCATTTCTATTTCCCTATCAGAATATATTCTGTTTTCAATTCTTATTTCCATTTCTCTATCAAAACCTATCCTGCTTTCAATTCTTATTCCCATTTCTCTATCAAAACCTATCCTGCTTTCAATTCTTATATCTATTCTTCTATCGAAGCCTATCCTGTTTTCAATTCTTATTTCCATTTCCTATCAAAGCTTATCCTGTTTTCAATTCTTACTTCCATTCCTCTATCGAAGCCTGCTCTGTTATCACTTCCTGTTTTTTCCCTGCTTAATCCTGCACTGTTTTATCACCTGTTACCATCCTTTTATTTAAATCAATTCTTTTTCCTGTTCCTGCTTCCATGCTATTATAAGCCTATACTATTTTCATCTATCATATTTATTCTGTTCCCAGCTTCATCCATCCTATTTTCACTCATACTATTTTTTCCGCTCCATGAACACAATTCGAGTATTTTCTTACATTATATTCCCTGCCAGCCACATTTGTCAAATTTAATTCCCATACACAAAAAACTCAGACTGCCAATTCAACTGCTGCCCCATTCATCTTCTTATATTAGTAAAACACATTCTGTCTTCTTATCAGCAACACAATAAGCAGCTTTCTTTCCAATCTTTTTATTACTCACACAATAAGCAGCTTTCTTTCCACAAGAACCAGACAGACAATCCAAACCGCCTCAATTTCCTGCTAATATCCAGAAAACATAAAAGCTTCCACAGACAGCCGGAGAAAGCAGCTCTTTTTCTGCTGATGTGACTATGGAGAAAAGACGGAAGTTCTTATCTTTCGAAATCAAAAACAGGATTTGGGGACAGGGATGTCCCCAAAAGGCGCCTGCAAGCCATGGATGGCGTATCAGGCGCCGGTCCGTGCGGTACCAGCAACCCTGTCATCGAAAGCTTAGAACTTCCAGCTTTTCGGAATCGGAACATCAGCAGAAAAAGAGCTGCCTTCTCCGGCGTCCGGGAATCCACCCTTCCCAGCAGCACAAATCCACCCTTCCCCCAGCGTCCGGGAGTCCACTCTTCCCACACCTGAAATTCAGCAGAATTACACCTTGCGCAACCCTTCCCCAGATTGCTATACTATAACCATATCATTAACATTTCGGGCAGAAAGGAGTTTTATACATGTCATCCTCGAATTTCAACTCTTTCCATAAAAACCCATCCAGAAAATCATGTGAGCAGATTATCAAAAACATACTAAACCGCGAATACGAAGAATACGGAGAAAACCACCATTTCAAGCAGGCATCTGACTTCATGTTATATTTTGAATCCCTGCACCCAGCTTCTCCAAGCCTGACCAAACAGGTACAAAGAGCCGTCAATTCCCTAAACCTGCCCCGGGATGAAAATGGCTATTTTATCATCCACAAATCTGCCGAAGAATACCAGGCTGAACAGGAGCTTTCCACCCTGTTAAAACAATCCAGCATTTCAGATTTAAGCAGCTGCACGCCCATCCTGATTCAGACAGAATCCTGGAAATCCAAACATATCATTTATTTACTGAAAAAAATGTCTGAATTTGAAAAACTTCATGAAACAATTGCAGAAACAGATAACGGAATCCTGATATACACCAAATACCCGCAAGACCTGTCTGCCTTATTGTCAGGTCTGACAACAGAAGCCACAGAACCCGCAGTAACCACAGAATCTGCCTATGAACAGCCTTCTGACAGCACAGTCCTACCAGAATAAATACTTATTACATAGCCCTCTTTTTTCCAGAACTTCCATTTTCCCTGCTGTTCCGCTGAGCAGGGCGGATATCTGCACCCATTTTTATATTCGGTATTTTCTCAAATCTGTAACCCACAGTGCAGCTTTCACATAGCCCGGATGTCTCCCCACACGACACTGAAAAATAAACCGGGCTGAAAATTTTTGTCGATTTATCGGTTCTATTATTTTAATACAACTTTTTAAATTGACAGATAATTATACCCTGTTATACCTATGT
>CAJTSV010000079.1:16639-18201 GCA_910579075.1 uncultured Eubacterium sp. | reverse complement strand
TAATACCCTTGTCTAAAAGCTCGTTTTTCATGTCGTCCTCCTGTTCATGCGCCTAAATTTTTGACGCTATTTTGCCGCCCTTGCTCTAAAAGTGGGCTTGTAAAGAGATACGGCGTGATATAAGCAGAAACGGCAAGAACCTTGAAAAATCAATGGTTTTTGCCGTTTTCTATAAAGGCTTGTAAGAAGTTATAAGACGATTTCCGTCTATAAAATCAATAAAAAATAAAGCATTATCTGTATATAAAATTGGCTGTAACAAGAATCACAGGTTAAATTATACATGCTGCGATTTTAAAAAATTAGAGGAACGTTATTTAGAGTATAAAACAAAATAAGTAATGCGAATGCATAGGAAAAGGGGCTGTCGCATTCAGAAAAATAATATAAGTATCGTTTATGTAAACATTTTTAAACGATAGCTTATATATATTTTACGCTGTGCGGCAGCTTCTTTTTGTGTATAAATAATCATTCCGCCCGGCGCGAAGATGTGGCAGGGCGCATTTTTGGTTCTGTTCATAAAATTCTTATACATAACAATATACAGGTAAATGTTATCTAAAAGTATTCTATCTCAATCTGTTTCGATTTGCAACCCCAAAGAAAAAATTGTCTGAATTTCCAGTATTTTTATTGAAAAGCGGTTTTTTTGAGCCGTTTTTTGTCTATATTCCACAAAATATTACCGGATTTTTAAAATGATAAAAATAGTATAAAACGAAAGAAGGATTTGCAGGGCGGCTTCGAAAAATGGATTATAAACTTAGCTTTAAATGGCTGAAAGATGCATAAATAAAGCGTTTGCGGCGTTTTGCAGTGAAGATTTGCACATAACAATTACCTGTAAATTGTTATGTTTTTCAGTATGGCTGTGCCGGTGGCGGAGCAGGGCGGCAGCTTTGGGCAATGGAGCGGCAGGACTCCGTAAGATTATGGCGACGTGTCTGGCATGCATTTGCGGAAAAGACACGCAGGAGGGAATTATGCGGGAACTGGATTATGGGAAAATGGGCATGCGCATCCGCCAGGTCAGGAAGGCAAAGGGCTGGTCGCAGAGCGAGCTGGCTGCAAAGTGTGGCATCAGCATGTCGTTTTTAGGGCATATCGAGCGCGGGAGCAGAATCATGAGCATGGAGACGTTTGCAAATATCTGCGGTGCGCTGGATGCCGGGGCAGATGAGCTGCTCTTTGGCGTAGCCGGTGCGTCGGATGCGGTACTGGATATGTGGAACCAGCCGGAAAAGGGCAGGAGCCGGGAGAAGGAAAAAGGCCGGGATGCCGGAAAGCCGGACGGGAATACGGCAGGCACGGAAGGCGGACAGCTATGCGATGTACGTAAAAATCATGAAGTCGGTGGCTGAGATTATGAATGAGGCCTAGTGCTCTGGCATCTGGGATTTGCAAGATAAATGTGGAATGAAAGGAAATACACAAGAATGGTGAAACAGGATTCCTGGAAACGGACGGACGAGATAGAGATTGACCTGGTGAACCTGCTGCGCAGCCTCTGCGGCCAGTGGAAGCGGGCTGTCCTCTGCGGGCTGGCAGCGGCGGTGCTT
>CAJTSV010000079.1:0-16595 GCA_910579075.1 uncultured Eubacterium sp. | reverse complement strand
GGCGCATCCGGAGAAATGGTGCTGACAGAGACAGAAGAACAGGCTGTTGCGGATGCAGTCCGTCTGGCAGATGAAATCAGGGGGCTGGAAGAATATCTGGACAGTTCCGTGCTGATGCAGCTGGATCCTTACCATAAAAGCCGGTATGTGATGCTTTACAGCATAGGCCATGCACAAAGACAGGAGATTGCGGCAATTACAGAAAGCTATTTTAATTTCCTGCTCAACGGCGGTGCGGCCGATGCCCTGATAAAAAACGGCAGTGCGGCAGGAATTCTGGAAGAAAGCAGTGCTGCATCAGACGCAGAAAAGGAAAACAGCAGCAGGGATGCCGGGGCAGGTAAAAGCTGCCTGGCAGAATTAATCGGCGTGTATCAGAAGACATACAGCTTTCCTTACCAGGTTGCGCTGGATGACCCGCAAGGCAGCAGCCTTATGGCAGAAACGGTGTTTTATGTAGAAATTACCGGCAGGGATGCTGCATCGGCCAAAAGAATGGGCCTGGATATGCAGGATGTTCTGGAAGAATATTCTGCCAGCGTGAAGAAAAATACAGGCAGCCACAGGCTGACGCTTGTCAGCTGTGAGGAAAGCGTGACAGCAGACAGCGGGCTGGTGAACCAGCAGCGTGAGAAAAGGGCTCTTTTGTCGTCCAGCCGGGCGAGCCTGAAGACGGCAACGGATGCGTTTCGTGCGGAGCAGATGGCGGTATATGAGACAGCTTCTGGTGAAGAAAAAAACGGTGGACAGCCTGAGCAGGAAAAGCACATACAGAATGGGATTCTTGCTGGGAAAGCAGTCAGATATGGCCTGGCCGGAATGCTCGGGAGTGTTCTTATATATGGATTTGTTTTTTCATGCTGGTATGTTTTTGGAAGCAGGGTAAAAAGTGCAGAAGAATTAAAAAGAATGTATGTTTTTCCTGTTTTTGGAGCTATTGATGCTGGCAGGCAGACAGAGGAGAGGGTTTTAAACCACGTCAGGCTGGCATGCCAGAAAAAGAAGATTACAAAACTATATGCAGTTTCTGATTTTGCGTTTACAAATTCAGAAAAAGAGTGTCTTGAACGTATGGCAGAACATCTGAAATCATGGAAAATTGACATGCTGGCTATGGAAAATGCCATTGCAGATACAGCGGCCTGGGACATGCTGGAAGAAACAGGGAATGTTCTGATGCTCTTAAGAACGGGTACATCTACATATCAGATGATAGATGATGCGATGTATTTTTATACGCAAAATGATATTCAAGTGGCAGGAACAGCTGTCTTTTTAAAAAGCAGATTATTATAAATTAAAACCAGACCTGGCCTGAGAGTCTGAAGGCTGCCTGACAGGGATGGGGTTATAAAGTTTGTAATGACATGGATAGAACCCGGGGAGAGCAGTGCAGTTCCGGGAATGGCGAAGCATGCCTTGCAGAAAGGCCAGGGAAGCAGTTTTTATGATGAATTTGGCGGGCTGTAATAATAAAGTGAAAGATTATAAAAAATCAGTTTTGTTTCTGGTGAACCATGATGTGGTTATTTATAATTTCCGGTTAGAGCTGGTAGAAAGACTGTTGTCTGATGGGTACGAGGTTCACATTTCCAGCCCGTATGGAGACCGCATTGACGAACTGGTCAGTCTTGGAGCAGTTTTTCATGAGATTAAAATAGACCGGCATGGAAAGAATCCAATGGCAGATTTCCGTGTCTTTTGTGAGTACAGGAGACTGGTTTGCCTGATACATCCTGTTATTATTTTAGGATATACGATAAAACCAAATATTTATGGCGCAGTGGCAGGAAGAAGTGCCGGTATTCCATTTGCAGCAAATATTACCGGTCTTGGGACTGCTGTGGGGAATAAAGGAATCGGACAGAAGTTTATAATTTTTTTATATAAAGCCGCATTTGCAAACATACAGCGCGTATTTTTTCAAAATAAAGAAGATATGAGTTTTTTTCAGAATTTGGGGATAGCTTCTGGCAGGCACAGGCTTCTGCCAGGCAGCGGCGTAAATCTTGACAGATATGCATGTTCTATTCTTTCCCCGTGTGGCAGCGGAAAGGATGGAAGTCCTGTTAAATTTGCTTTTATTTCCCGCATTATGAAAGAAAAAGGGATTGACCAGTATTTAGAGGCTGCAATGAAAGTAAAAAAGTCCTGTCCCGCTACACAGTTCCATGTCTGTGGATTTTGCGAGCCGGAATATGAGGACTGGATGAAAAGAGCCGGTTCCTGTGAAGTGGCGGAATATCATGGCATGATACGGGATGTAGCTGGTTTTATGAAAGAAATGCACTGTATTGTGCATCCGACGTACTATCCTGAAGGCCTGAGCAATGTGCTTTTGGAAGCATGTGCCTGTGGAAGGCCTGTAATAACAACTGACAGGGCCGGATGCCGTGAGGCTGTGAGGGATGGTATAAACGGCTATCTTGTGCCGGAAAAAAATGCGGATGAACTGGCAGCAGCAATGCAGCGTTTTGCAGGACTCTGCTATGAGGAAAAAGCAGCAATGGGAGAAGCCGGCCGAAGGCTTGCGGAGAAACAGTTTAACCGGCAGATTGTTGTGGATGCTTATATGGAAGAAGTGAAAGCTGCGGAAAGAAAGACACAAAAAGGCAGGAGGATATCTTACATGAACAGGGAAAGGATAAAACGGTGCATGAAGCATTGCCTGCCGTGGAAACTGCGGTATTTTATCAAGCTTCAGGAAGCAAAGGGAAATATCAGGCTTCCAGATGGCTTGAAGCAGAAGCGCTCGTGCAGGGAATATAATGATGCTTTTTATAAAGCGCTGGAGGTTTTGAAAATCAGGGATTTTCGCGGGAAATCTGTTTGTGAGATGGGACCCGGGCAGTATCTGCTGCATCCGTTTTTGGAATACCAGCTGGGAGCTGACAGGGAGGTTCTTCTGGAAATAGACGATTTTGCAGACGAATATGCACAGATAGATATGGCTGGCCTTTCATTGGAACATGAGTATGAGGCTGTCCGGATGCTTCCAGAACAAATGGACGGGGCATCGTGGCATTCATGCCTGAAAAGGATTAACGCTGCTTATAAGACAAATGGCCTGACGGGTTACCGGGAAATTCCAGATGGAAGCATGGATTATGTATTTTCATTTTCTGTACTGGAGCATATCAGGAAACGGGAATTTGCAGAGACACTCCGTGAAGTATACCGCTTTCTTTCTCCTGGCGGGGTATCGTATCATGCTGTTGATTTTACAGACCATTTTGGCGGAAAAAAGAACCATCTGCGCTTTACGGAGTCTGTATGGGAGGATGAAGTCCATTATAAGATGGATAACTATACGAACCGGCTGTCGTGTTCTGAAATGTGCAGTATGATGAAAGAAATTGGATTTACGGTTTTAAAGGTAAGAAGAAAGCAGTTTTGCAGGCTTCCAGTTAGCAGGAGACATCTTTATGAAGGCTTTGCAGAAATCAGCAGGAAAGATTTGATGACCGCAGGAGCAGTTATTATTGCGGTTAAAAAACAGGAGAAATGAGGGCATGCAGAACAGATGGTCAGAGTGCTTCAATATATCGGGCTGCTGCAGACTGGCGGCTCGCAGTCTTTTATTTTAGAACTGTACAGGAATATGGACAGGACGAAAGTACAGTTTGACTTTATTGTATTTTCACAGGTGAATCAGGAGCTTGCCAGGGAAATCAGGAAGCTTGGAGGAAAAATATACAAAAGCCCGCAATATTGTGGCGTCAACCATTTTGAATATCAGAAATGGTGGGACAGTTTTTTTCATTTCCATCCTGAATATCAGGTACTGCATGGACATGTAAGAAGCGTTGCAGCTATTTATACTCCTGCTGCGAAAAAATATGGCCTGACGGTGATTGTTCACAGCCATAGTACATCAAATGGAACAGGCATCCGGGCAGGGCTGAAAGATTTGATGCAGCTGCCAATCCGTTTTCAGGCGGATTATTTCTTTGCATGTTCTAAAGAAGCCGGGGAATGGCTGTTTGGCAGAAAGGCCTGTAACAGTGCGAAGTACCGGTTTGTACCAAATTCGATAGCTGTCCGGAAATTTTTGTATCAGGAAGCAGCCAGACAGAAAGTGCGCGATGAATTAAATCTGTCTGGAAAGAAAGTGATTGGCAATGCAGGACGTATTGCAGAACCGAAAAACCAGGTCTTTTTAATCGAAATGATGCAGTACATACCGGATGATGATGTCAGGCTGCTGATTGTTGGAGACGGATGTCTGCTGCAGGATTTGAAAAGAAAGGCTGTGCAGCTTGGCGTGGATGGGCGGGTTGTTTTTACAGGAGCAAGAAATGATATGCACCGGGTGTATCAGGCTATGGATGTATTTGTATTTCCATCTCTATGGGAAGGACTTCCGGTCAGTCTTATTGAAGCACAGGCGGGCGGATTAAGGTGTCTGGTATCTGACCGCGTGACACGTGACGTGGTACTGACAAAGGGGATAAAAAGACTGCCTTTGGAAAAAGGGACTGGTTACTGGGCGACACAGGTGAAACAGGCGCTGCGTTTTGGGCGTAAAAGCTTGGACAAAGAAGATATGGAACGTCTTGAAAAATTTGACAGCCGCCATGTGGCACAGGAATTGCAGGAATTTTATCTGTGCTGCATGAAAGATATGCATCAGATGCGGCCTGGAACAAAGCAGCCGGTTTTTGGCAGGAGAAAAGATAGTGAGAGATAAAATATCGGGTATTGCAGTTGTGATTACTGCAAATAAAACAGGCGGCGTTTTGCAGTTTGCCGTTCAGATGAGGGAGGTTTTTGCAAAGCTGTATGAACAGGCAGTCCTGTTTCTTCCCTCGGACTGCACGATGAAAGGGAAGCATATCAGGCATTTTGCAAGGCATAATTCACTGGTTCCGTTTGACCCATATTATAAAAAGCTGGCAGAATGTATTGCGGCCTGTAATCCCAAAATGGTGTTTGCATGCGAAAGCAGGCTTATGATATCCAGAATGGCTGTATTTTTAGCAAAACAGTCTCCCTGTTATTTGTGTGTTCACGATGTCCGGCCTCATCCATCTTACAGGAATGCAGCCGTTTTTTGGAAAAATACAGTGATTCAGTTTTTTTCACAGCGTGCCTGGAGAGCATGTACAGGGATTGTCCTGTTATCCCGGAAGTCTTTGGGAGAATTTCAGAAATATTATCCACAGCATGCGGATAAATGCGGGCTGATTCCGCTTGGAGCACATGTGCCGGATGTAAAAGCAAAAGAACCGCGGGAATTGCAGGGCCGCAAAAAGTATCTGCTGTTTTTTGGAAGAATAGAAAAATATAAAGGGATTTCGATACTGCTGGATGCGTATCAGAAAATAGAGAAAAACAGGCCGCAGCTTGTGATTGCCGGGGAAGGAATCGTGCCGGAAGATGATAAAATGGCCATGGAAAAATCAGGAGCGCTGCTTATAAACCGTTATATACAGGACTCTGAAATGGCTGCATTGTTTCAAAACTGCAGCTGTGTGGTGCTTCCATACACCGAAGCTTCCCAAAGCGGCGTATTATCCATGGCGTATTATTTTGGAAAACCGGTCATTGTTTCGAATCTTCCGGGATTGCGGGAGTTTGTGGTGCATAATAAAACGGGGTATATTTTCAGGAGCAGGGAAGAATTAAAGGATGCTCTGGTAAGGATGTCTGAAAAAAGCTGTGATATGGCAGAAGCCGTCCGGTGTTATTACGGAGAACATATGTCCTGGGAGAAAAATGTAACAGCATGGCTTTCCAGCTGTGGGGAGAATAGATGATTTATATAATATATTCCGTAATTCTTTTTTGTTTTTCATGGATAGAACAGGTTACAGGCATTGGAATGAAACAGAAGAAATATCTGATTTTTCTGTTAAGTGCTTCCTGGCTGGCTGTTTCTACAGTCAGGTGTGTAATGGCTGGAGATTATTATTCTTATAGAGGGTATTTTTATGGAAGAATTAACACCGGCTCTTATTCCGATACGATGCTCATGGCAGGTTATGAACCGCTGTATGTTACGCTGATGTATGTGTGCAGGAAAATCAGCAGTAATTATGCCTTTTTTAACTTTGTAACATATCTGATAGTATCAGTCCTGCAGTATTTTACAGTGCTTTACTGGTGTGAGGAAGAAAAAAGCGGAAAAAATCATATGCTGATGGCGTATTTTATCATCTGGTGCCTGCAGATTGGTAATATTTTTGTCATCCGCCAGACGATATCGCAATATATCTGTTTGTTTTCGCTTCGGTTTATTGCTGCAAAAAAACCGGGAAAATTTCTGCTGTGTGTGGCTGCAGCTGCCGGTTTTCATATCTCATCTTTATTGTTTGTACTGGCATATCCTGTGTACTGGAACAGGGGTTCTTTTCGCAGGAATTTTCTGTACATGCTGCTGGCAACGGGCGCTGCAGCTGTTAATTTTCGCTTTCTTATGAAAATTGCGATAACGCTTCTTCCTGAAACATTTTCATACAGACTTTCGGAATACTTTGAAGCAGGAAAGGACATGAAATTTTCTGGAAGTTCGCTATCATATGTTCAGGATTTTTTAAAAGGCTTTGCAAATGTGGGCGTCATACTGCTTGTATGCTGTATCGTCTGCCGTTTTGCGAAAAAAGGGGAGCCAGTCAGGGGATATGTCAGTATCTATCTGTTAAGCTGTGTGTTTTACATTGCTTCTTTATTTTATCTCCCGGTACTGGGGCGGCTTGCGGCACCCTTCCTGTTTACGCAGATTCCGGTTTTTTTGTATTCATACCGGATGTTTCATTCGCAGTCAGGAATTATCTGGTGGAACGGCGTGAGTGTATATATGCTTGCACGTTTTACACTTAGTATTCTGTCGGAATATCATGCTTACCTTCCATTTTCGACGATTTTTAGCATGTAAAATACGAGCCTGATAGAATATATGCGTGGGTTTGTATCGGAATATCGTAAAAAATAACAAAAGGAGAATGGATATTAGATGGTAATTACAAAGACACCGTTTCGGATGTCTTTTTTTGGCGGCGGAACGGATATGGAGAAATTTTTCCGGGAATATGGCGGAACGGTAATTTCGACTACGATTGATAAATACTGCTATGTAACGGTCAGGCATCTGCCGCGTTTTTTTTATTACAGCACAGAGCTTGCGTATTCCAAAATGGAGCGTGTGAATGAAGTTGGGGACATTGAGCATCCGGCAATCCGGGAAGCTATGAAAATGCTTGACATGCATGAAATCCGCCTGACTTATGAAGCAGACCTGCCTGCAAGAAGCGGCCTTGGGACAAGCAGCTCTTTTGCTGTGGGCATGCTGAATGCGTTTCACTGTTTAAAGGGAACGTATGCGGGCAAAAAGCAGCTGGCAGACGAGGCCATTTATCTGGAAAGGGGGCTCTGCCAGGAAAACGGCGGGTGGCAGGACCAGATTGCTGCGAGCTTTGGCGGCATGAACCGGATTGATTTCAGGCGGGACGGATATGAGGTTCATCCTTTTGGTTCGTGCGCTGCTTCTTCTGGCAGAAAAAGGAACAGCAGGGGATGTTTATAACATATCGTCAGAATATATCTACAAGATGAGCGAGATTGAGCAGATGATTGAAAAAGAGCTTGGACATACGCTGGAAGTAGAGCCCGACCCGGTTTTGTTCAGGCCAGCAGATGAAAAAGTGATTGCCGGGAATATTCAGAAACTGAAAAGAGATACTGGCTGGAAACAGGAGGTGCCTATGGAAAAGACAGTGGCTGACATGCTTAATTACTGGCGTAAGAAGATTTCGTAATTTTTATCAGAAGGTCTGGTGGCAGGGTTTAGACATGAAACAGAATATAATGCAATGGAAAATAAAATACAACAGCATGCCGGTACAGGCAAGGGCAGGAGTCTGGCTGGTAATCTGCAACATTCTGGTGAAGGGCATTAATTTTATCACAATTCCGTTATTCACAAGGTTAATGACTGCTGCAGAATATGGTAATCTGACTGTATATCTGTCATCTACAGAACTAGTTTTGATTTTGTCCGCATGGGATATTTCTTATGGAGCGTACCAGAAAGGACTATACAAATACGAAGATACGAGGTTTTATACGAAAACAGTTCAGTTTTTTTATACAGCAGGCGCAATTGCAGTGATTCTGATTTTATACGGACTTCAGCCGCTGGCTGGAGCATGGCTGGCAGTTCCAACTGAATTATATCCGGTCATGTTTCTTTATCTGGTAACACAGCCGGCATATCGGAACTGGATGGCTTTGAAACAGAAGAATTATGAATATAAAAAAGTAACAAGTGTTACATTGTTTTATACGATTACTGTTACCGCAGTTTCACTGGCAGCTGTGATTTTTATGCAGCAGACAGCAGCTTTTAAATATTTAGTTCAGATGACAGTATCTTTTCTGATTTTTCTTGTTTTTTATATAAAAAACATCAATGTTCTGCCTTTGCTGAGAAAAAGGCAGGAGTTTTTTGAAGAACTGAAATACATCATACAGTATCAGTTTCCATGCCTGATTCATTCCATGTCGCTTGTAATTTTAGGACAGGCAGACCGTATAATGATAAAAATGTATGCAGGAAGCACGCAGGCAGCGATATATGGAGTAGCTTACAGTTTTTCATTTCTTATTATCGTGATACAGAGTGCGTTAGACCAGGCTTTGATACCATGGCGGTACGAACTGCTGGGACAGAAGAAATATGCAAAGGTCAATGAAATTTCCTGCATTCTGTTAGTTATGATAGGGGGAATGACCGTAATCTTTATTCTGGCTGCGCCGGAATTTATGATGCTGTTTTTTTCACAGGAATACTATGAGTCGATAGAATTAGTACCGCCAATAGCAGCAAGTGTTTATTTTATTTTTCTGTATTCTGTATTTGTAAGCATAGAAGGATATTATGAAAATACGAAGATGCTGATGCATATTGCTGTTTTATGCAGCATATCTAATGTTGCAATGAACTATGCTGGAATCAGGATGTTTGGGTATAAAGCCTGTGCATATACAACATTGATTTCTTATCTGATGTTTTGTGGAGGGCATTATTTTGCAATGAACAGAATATGCAGAAAATATATGAAAAAGAAAGTATTTAATGAAAAATTTATATTGATATTCAGTGCAGGAATGCTTGTGTTTGCTATTGGAGCAGGCTTGATTTATAAGTGGATGCATATCCGTTATATTTTGCTTTTTCTGATGATTTTAACAGGTATTGCAGAGAAAGAAAAAATCAGGGAAATATTAATCGTGATTCGCAAAGAAAGGAAATTTTAATGAATCCATTAGTATCAGTTATTATTGTTGCTTACAATGAACAGGAATATATAAAAAAAGCATTAGACAGTATTTTGAGCCAGAAAACAGACTTTGATTTTGAAATTATATGCCATGATGATGCTTCTTCAGATAAGACGCCGGAAATCATAAGTGAATATGCAGAAAAATATGCTGGACTCATTATTCCGATTCTGCAAAAGGAAAATCAGGCTCAAAAAGGGAAAAATTTATATCTCGAATATATTTATCCTGCTGCACGCGGAAAGTATGCGGCATTCTGTGATGGAGATGATTATTGGACGGATAAAAGAAAACTGCAGAAACAGGCTGATTTTTTAGAGTCCCATGAAGGGTATGCTGCCTGTATGCACCAGTTTTATTTTTATTATGAACAATCTGGAAAAAAAGAGTCTGCAGCCTGCGGAATGTCAGAGAAAGATATTGGAACAGAAGATTTTATTAAATGGAATGTAAAATCTGTTCCACAGCTTGGCACGGCAATGGTGAATCTGGATATGGCATTTCGAAGACCCAGGCTTTTTCATCAAATAGGCGGCGGAAAAAATTCTTTAAGGCCAATTTCGGATATGCCGTTATATATATACCTTTCTTTAAACGGAAAAATCAGGTATCTCCCATATCCGATGTCTGTATGGTGCAGAAGAAGTACCGGTACATGGGAAAAGTCAGCTGAAGATATTGAAAAAAATATGAATTATAATAAGCAGCTTATTCATTTTCTGCAAAGGCTTAACAGATATACACATAGAGAATATGAGAACTGTATTAGGAAAAAGATAAATACGATTCAAGTCAGTATGAGTTATCAGTCTTTGGACTTCAAGAGAAAGACTGCATATATCTGCTATATTCTTCATATCTGGCACAGCTTCCATTCATTTCGCATGAAAATATTCATGTCGTTTGCCTGTTTTGTTCCAGATGCAGCAAAACAGATAGTTAAAATGAAACAAAGATATAATAACGCATCTGTCAGATAATAGTAAGGATTATTTTAAACTGGATTATAAAGGAGATTAGTCATGATTAACGTTTTTCAGCCATCTCTTGGAAAAGAGGAACTGGAGAGGATTTCACAGGTATTTGAATCTAATTGGATAGGAAGGGGAAAGCTGACAATTGAATTTGAAGAAAAATTTGCAGAATACATAGGAAGTACAAAGGAGCACCTTGTTACAGCACACTGCTGCAGCGAGGGGCTTTTTTCGTCTATGCATTTATGTGGAATACAGCCTGGCGATGAAGTTATTGTTCCGTCTGTAAGTTTTGTAGGAGCCGGAAATGCTGTGTGTGCAAGCGGCGCAAAGCTGGTTCTGTGTGATGTTGACAAAAGGACATTGAATGCCAGGGCTGCAGATATCGAAAAGTCAGTTACTGCCAAGACAAAAGCAGTCATTCTTCTGCATTTTGGAGGGATTCCATGTGAGATGGATGAAATTATGAAACTTGCAGATGCATACAGCCTGAAAGTCATTGAAGATTGTGCAGCAGGTGTATGTTCTTCCTATAGAGGACAGGCGCTCGGAACCTTCGGGGATATGGGAATGTGGTCTTTTGATGCGATGAAAATACTTGTCTGTGGTGATGGGGCTGCCATTCATTTTAAAAATCCCGAAATGAGGGAAAGAGCGGCAAGATGGTTTTATTTTGGCCTGGAAACGAAAAGCGGTTATGAGAACAGTGTTGCGCAAAAATGGTGGGAATTTGATATATCCTCATTTGGCCACAGGTCAGTATGGAATGATGTAACAGCAGCCATGGCACTTGAACAGATTAAGAAACTTCCGGTGTTTATGGAAAAAAGGAAAGCAGTGCATGAATTTTATAATGAAGCATTGAAAGATATCGAGTGGCTTGACCTTCCGCTTCTGCTGCCTGAAGAAAGCAAGTCTTCGTTCTACTTCTATCATATTCAGGTGAAGAATGGAAAAAGAGACAAGCTTGCCGGGTTTTTGCGTGAAAACGGAATCTATACGACATACCGTTATTTCCCTCTGCACAGGGTTCCTGGATATGGCATATCTGGTGAATTTCCAAACGCTGATTATGCAGCAGACAATACACTTTGCCTGCCGATGCACCAGAATCTGAGCGCTGCAGATTTGGAACTGATTGCACATATGGTAAAAGAGTTTGGGCGCAGATACTGTTAGTGGAGGGAATGCATGAGGGCAGGTATTATGCAGCCGTATTTCATGCCATATATCGGGTACTGGCAGCGCATCCATGCAGTGGATGTACATGTGGTATTTGACGATGTTAATTATATCAGGCGCGGCTGGATGCACAGAAACAGAATACTGATAAATGGCAGCATTCATTATTTGAATCTGCCAATACAAAAGGCTAGCCAGAACAAAAAGATAAACGACACGTGGATTGCAGCGGATAAATAGGTGCAGAATAAAATGCTTAAAACACTGGAATTTTCGTACCGGAAGGCTCCGTTTTATTCAGATGCAATGAATATACTGGAAGATATTATTACACAGGATGAGAAAAACCTTGCATTATATCTTATGTATCAGTTTAAAAAAATATGCAGTTATTTTGGAATAAAAACAAAACTGGTGATGTCGTCTGACATTGAAAAAGACAGTGGTTTGAAAGGGCAGGATAAAATTATGGACATATGCAAAAACATTGATAAAAATATATCGGGGGAGGGGGAAAATCACATACATCAATGCGTCTTCCGGTGAACATTTGTATAGCAGGAATGACTTTGCAAAACAGAATTTGAATCTTCTTTTTATAAAAGATAAATCAAGTGTGCATTATGGACAGCAGCAGGCAGGTTCTTTCATTCCGGCCCTATCTGTAATTGATATTATGATGAACTGTTCTCTGGCCCAAATACACACATTATTGAATGATTATGTGTTATATTGATGCAGATTAAGAGACTGGCTTCTCATTTTCTGGTTTGTACACATAGTCAGGATGGGAGGTAGTTTATGAATATTTTCTTTATTTCCGAGAAACGCTGTATTCATGAGAAGTTTCGCAGGATTATCCATAATAAAGCAGCAAAGTGGCTTGTCCATTATTATTTTTCTGAATCTGACAGGGAATCCTGGAAGGAGTTTTCAGGAGCAGGAAATAATGGTATGACAGCACAGCCCGTATGCCTGAGAAATAAAAATGATGATTTTTTTAAACAGTATGATTTGTTTTTTTCCTGGCACTGTAGGCAGATTTTTCCGGCTGATTTGGTAGAAAATTACAGATGTATTAACCTGCATCCAAGCTTGAATCCATACAACAGAGGATGGTACCCGCAGGTTTTCTGCATTTACAACGGGATGCCTGCAGGAGTGACTATTCATGAAATGGATGCAGAAATTGACAGAGGACATATTATATGCCAGCTGGAAGTAGAAAAGAAACTCAGTGATACAGCATTCGAATTATACGGACGTATTTCCAGCGCTGAAGAAAAACTTGTTGAAGACAGTATTGTATCTATTGTGAATGGAACTTATGAAAAGAAAGAATCGGGGAAAGGAAATATCAATTACAGGTCTGATTTTGAAAAGCTGTGTGAAATTAATCTGGATAAACAAGCAACATACCGTGAAGTAATTAATTACCTGAGAGCTATGACTTTTGGGGATTACCATAACGCATATTTTTATGATAATGATGGGAAAAAGATATGGATAAAGGTTCATTTAGAAAAGGAGATATAACATTCAGAAAAATGATGCATAACGGTTTATTTCTGGAGGAAATCACAGGCTGTACAGATAAAATCATACAGGCTGCAGTTATATGTGATTATGCGTTTTCTCCTGAAATCAGTTTTATCCATGACCCGCTGTATAACAGCCGGATGGAGAAAACAATTAAAAACGGATATGTTTTTACAGCTTGTGAAAGCGGAAAGATAGCTGGCTATGCCATTTTATATGCAAATGATTATGACAAACAGGGACTGAAAATAGGCAGGTTTCTTATGGACGCCTGTGTACAAAAAGTGAAAGAATCTGGAATGCACAGGGTTCGTCTTGAAGTATCAGATACAAATACGAACGCAATCTTATTTTATAAAAAATATGGATTTGTAAAAGAGGAAAAAGCACATAATGGCAGTACCTTTATGCTGCTTCAAATCCATCAGATTCAGGAGTGAGAAAAGGCGGCATAAAAAATGAAGGTACTGATTACAGGAGCAAATGGTTACATTGGCCATGGAATAGTTAGAAAATTTTTAGAACATGGACATGATGTGGTAGCTGCGGATTTAAATATAGAAAATATTGACAGCAGAGCTGATATAAAAAAGTGTGATATTTTTCAAATTGACAGCCCATATTTATACTTTAACAAACCAGAAATGCTGGTTCATTTAGCATGGAAAGATGGCTGCAGTCATTATTCCAGCTCTCATATTGCGAACCTTTTTCATCATGATTCTTTTATCAGACATTTTTGTGAAAGCGGTGTAGAAAAAATTGCAGTGACTGGAAGTGTCCACGAAATTGGAAAGCATGAAGGTGCTGTAGATGAAAATACGCCTTGCAGGCCTCTGTCACCATATGGAATAAGCAAAAATGCGCTTCGCGGATTGCTGCTGTCAGCTGGGCAGCAATATAAAAAGCCGGTGCAGTGGCTGAGAAGATATTATGTAGCAGGAAACAGCGGGCTGGGAGATACGATTTTTTCCAAAATGGTACGTGCTTCCTGGGCAGGGGTTCGGGAGTTCCCGTTTACGAGCGGGTTAAATGAATATGATTTTCTGGATTATGATGATTTTTGCAATAAGTTTTATCTGGCAGTCATGCAGGACGAAATTAACGGAATCATAAATATTTGCTCTGGAAAGCCTGAAAAACTGATAGACCGCGTTGAACAGTTTATCAAAGAAAATCATTTAAATATAAGACTGAATATAGGAGCTTATCCAGAAAGAGAGAACGCTTCCAGGTCAGTGTGGGGCAGTGCGGAAAAAATCCAGAAAATAGAGATGTCAGCAGGAAAAATGCAGAAGGATTAGATGCATTGCTTCTAATGAAAAATCTGGAAAAGGAGTTAAATGCGGATGAATGCAGCAGAAATGAGATAGTCATCCTGTTTTTCATGGATGGAATTACCTGAACCTGCCATGTAACCAATAGCCAGCCCCAAAATTTCAAAACACTATAAACTTTCCAAATAAAATACCGATAAACGATTCAGAAAATCAGCTAAGGACGGCGCAATAATTTCCACGGAGAAACACGAGAAATTATTGCGCCGTTTTTTATGGAAAAAATAGGCGGACTGGGATTTCAGCTGCAAACGGAAACCGGGAGCTCGTCCTGGTTTGGTTTTGCGGTTATCCTGCCAGAAGATGAAGCCGGAAACCGAAGGAAATACATCCGTGCCATGGAAACGGCTGGGATTGAAACCAGGCCCATTGCAGCGGGCAATTTTGTACGCCAGAAAGCGCTGCAATATATGGATTATTCCATATACGGGGAATTGAAACATGCAGATTATATCCATGAAAATGGATTTTTTACCGGCAATCATTCGTCCTGCATGCGGGAACAGATTGATTATCTGGCCAGTGTTTTAAATCGGGCACGCAGTTCGGCGGATGTATAAGCCAAAACTGCCTGCTACGCTATCCGCAGCATGACCTTGATACATATAAGAAGAACCTGGCAGCAAAACATCTGCTGATTTAAATCCAATCGTATCTGAGCGGGATAGAGGAATCGAAAATAAAGATTTTCAGGTAGACGAATTCTGAAAAAATGATATAATAAATACGACACAGGGAGGTATGCTATGCAGATAACACCAATTAAGGAAGATATCAGCATCAGCTATATTTCAGCGCTGTGTGCGTATGCTGGCATAGCGTATGAAATTGTGAGGCATGATGAGGATAGTACAGACGGTATTTTAAAAAAGAGGGTTTTACACCAATTGTGCCTGGGCTGTTAATATTGCCTGAAAATGAAAAATTATGGATAAACTGGACTGAAGAAGAATTGCTGATAAAGGGATGCATGTATTGGGCAGAATTTTCAAGAGAAACCGAATCAGATAATAAAGGGACTGTAAGTGTAAAAATTAATAAGAAAAATGTTGTCAATGCTGAAAACCTGCAGAACATATTCGAATTGATAGCAAAGGAGGAGTGGCCATGATATATTCCGTTAATTTAATGGATTTGACTGAAAAAATCAGTCCGCTTGCTTTTGCGAAATATTTGAAGGATATGGGGTGGAAACTGTTTCAAAGTAAAAAGCAGTACATAAAAATTTATCAGTATGAGAAAAATGATGATTTTTTTCAGGTTGTCATTCCAGCAGAGAAAAAATTATGTGATTATAAGGAAGCAATGTACAGGGCAGTTGCAACAGTGGCAGAAGCTGAAAATAAATCCGTTGAGCAGGTTTTGCTGTATCTGCTGAATCCAAATACTGATATTTTGAAAATCCGTTTAGAAAAAAAGGACGTTGAAGCAGGGAATATTCTTTTTGATGATGCGATTCGTTTGTATGAAAATGCAACGAAGCTGCTGGCAGCAGCAGCGCTGGATATTCTGCATCCGAAAAAATATCACCAGGGGAGAATGGATGACTGCGTGCAGAAATTTCTGTCAGGGTGCAGATTTGGACAGACAGAAATTGGGAGTTATGTTGTTTCGGTTGTGTGTCCGTTTGCGGAGCTTGATGAGAATGAGGACTATAAGCAGTTAAGCATATTTTCTGACGAGGAGCAATGTGCACATTCACTGACACGCCAGGTAACAAGCCGCGTTATGAAAAACATTTCGTATATTAAAAACCGGATTGACAATGGAGAGATGGAAAAGCTTATATTGCAGGATGATAATGGAATTATTAGTGCAAATTTTTATGAAGCTCTGGGCGGACTGAATCTGGATTCAGATAAAGCAGATGTAGAATTTATTGCCGAGTGGTCTCCAATTGTGAAAAATCCTGACGGTGTAATAGACAGGATATTGCTTACACATGATTATTATCAGCCAATAGAAACAACCGTTGAAAAACTGAAAGACGAAACGAATAAATCTACAAAGATTATTGGCAGGATTAAAAAGTTAGAATCTTCTCCAGATGTGCAGAAACGTAAGGCTGGAAAGATTACAGCTGTCTATTTGGATGAAAACGACAAACCTAAGACTGTTGCAGTTAATCTAAATAAAAGTGAATATGACAAAGCGATTAAAGCACATGAAAGGGGATGTTATGTGGAGATTGCAGGAGAGATTTCGTATGGGAAAAAGTCCTCTATGACTTGCACATCTTTTGTGGTTATTGAAATGGTGACTACCGCAATCCCACTGGCTT
>CAJTSV010000078.1:17125-18453 GCA_910579075.1 uncultured Eubacterium sp. | reverse complement strand
CAGAAAAAAGAGGAACCGTCACCCCTTGAACGTGTGGAAAATGAAAAATCCCGCCGGAAAGTATTGGAAACGGTACGTGCTATTGAGATGCATATGGCACTGTCCTGTATTGCAATGGGAATACTGCAGAGCGTTTCCATTCGTTTTGCCGGAGAGTTCCACCCCGGGCAGATACGTTACCAGAGGACGCCTTCCAGGGGGCGGATGTCAGAAGCCGCTGTCATGCACTATCTGCGGAAACATTTTTTCCGCCTTTTAGGAAAACAGCCAGAATTATGCATAACGCAGATAATTCAGGAACAGCAGGATGAGTCCGGAACCTACTGGGGTTCACGGGCTTCTTAAGCAGCGCAAACTTTTTACTCACAAGTATAGAAACAGAAAACAGAAATATCATGCACAGGGGGATGATGTCAGATGATAAAGAAAGACTTTAAGCCAAAAAGGAAGCTTTGGAAAAAGCTGTCAGCGCTGCTGCTGTCAGCGGTGATGATTGCGGTTACGCCGCATGCAGCGCGCATGGAAGTACGGGCAGACGTATCTGCGCTGGCTTCCAGCTATAATTCGGATGTCAGCTATATTGCATATGCATCCGAGGTGGAAGACCAGTCGCAGACCAATTACTGCTGGGCATATATGGCGGATGCGGTGCTGGAATCGTATCTGATGAAAACAGGAGCTGTTTCGCATGCAGACCTGAGCGAGCGGGATATGATAAGCCAGCTGACGAGCGGCTCTTATGCGTTTACGGACCTTTATTCCGGTGGCAGCTACCGTCCGGCGCTTGCGTACTGGACGAGGGGGCAGCAGTACGGGCCGCGCCTGGAGCAGGACGGCAGCATAACCGATTATTATGTCAGCGAAACGGCAGAGCTTGGAAGGTATGACCGCGACAGCCAGATGGACAAGCAGAAATATATCCAAAACATCAAAAACCTTGTGGTAAAATACGGGGCCGTGGGTGTCAGTGTTTATTTCTCGGCAGATTCCCGGGCGCTGATGACAAAGGACGGGGCTTATTATTATCCGCAGGAATACAGCCCGGGTGTCAATCACGGGGTTACGGTAGTCGGCTGGGATGATAAATTTTCGCCGCAGTGGTTTTATAACAGTACAACTACGCCGCAGCGTCCGCAGAATCAGGGTGCGTTTCTCGTAAAAAACAGCTGGGGACGGTATGATTCAAGCAGTATCGGCGGCAATACAGGCTATTACTGGATTTCTTATGACAATTATTTTCAGGATGCGTTTGCTGTCACACAGGTCACCGAACGTTCCAGGCTGTATGACCGCCTGTATGAAGCGGATTACCGGGGCTTTTATGATTT
>CAJTSV010000078.1:0-17115 GCA_910579075.1 uncultured Eubacterium sp. | reverse complement strand
CATCCGGCAGCAGCTACAGCCAGAGCTACCAGCTGTCCGGCGGGGCGCAGTGGCTGACAGCAGTTTCAACGTATGTCAGGGAAGGTGCCAGCTACCGGTTTTATGTAAATGGGCATGAGCTGACCGAAATCGGCGGCATTATGGCGCAGAGCGGCTACCATACATTCCAGCTGTCTTCGCCGGTGTCGGTTTATGGAACGATAGAGCTGCGGGCAGAGGTAACCGGCAGTGATGAAGCCGTTCCGGCTGCAAGCTCGGCGGACAGCCGCCAGCCGGACGGCAGCCGTGTCTGCCTGAAAGCATTTACCAGAATGCAGTCCGGTTCCGGCGCAAATCCGTCCTGGAACCCGGGCAGTACCTGGAATCCGGGCAGCAGCTGGAACGGGGGTACATCCGCATCGACGGTAAGCGGGGTTACGCTGACACCGTTAAGCTGTGTCGTAAAACAGGGGGAAAGCCGCCTGTTTCTGGCAAAGGTGACAGGCTACGGGCAGCCGTCGCAGCGCATCAGCTGGCAGCTGAGCGGAAACAGCTCGCGGTATACAAGAATATCCGATGACGGGTGGCTGTATGTGGGAGAAGATGAAGCGTCCAGCGTGCTGTATATCTATGCAAACTCCTATGCGGATTCCGGGCACAGCGCATCTGCAAGGGTAGAAGTCCAAAAATCCGGTTCTCCGGCCAATCCGGGAAACGGGAGCAGCGGTACGAATATCAATGGCTCCGGCATAGTAAATCCGGGTACGGGGAGCAGCAATACAAACATCAATGGCTCTGGCATAGTAAATCCAGGTACGGGGAGCACAGGCACGTCTGGAACAGGCGGCACGATAATAACGCCGGCTGATGCATATGCAGACAGTTCAGAAGACCTGGATGAAGATACGGGCATCGAGCAGATTGGGACGGTCAATCAAAATGTATATTCTTTCTGGGAAGACGGCATGGTACTATATACAAAGTGCACGTCGAAAACCCGTACCGTGATTACGATACCCGCAGATGTAACGATTGGCGGGCAGCTGTATGAAGTAGCGGCAATCGATGACGGTGCAGTGAAAAACCATAAAAAAGTACGGGCGGTTACCCTGGGTGCAAATATATCCCAGATTGGCGACGAGGCATTCCGCGGATGCAGCCAGCTGAAAAAAATAAAAATCAAATCGGAATATCTGGAATATATTGGAGAAGACGCATTCCGCGGGATTCATGCAAAGGCAGTTATATACGTGCCGGAAAGCTGCCTGAAGGAATACCGTGCCATGGTGCGTGAGAGCGGGAACAGTAAAGTAAAGGTAAAGGCCCTGTAACATAAAACAGAATATGCAAAGGCATAAGTTTTGCTTTCATTTGTGGTTTTTCTGTGATATACTGTCAAAAAGGAGATACGCAAATGGAAAACAGGGAAATTACCAAAATACAATGGCATCCGGCGTTTGCTGCGGCTTTCTGCCTGGAGCTGGCAGAAGACCGGGACAGCCTGATTTTTGAACGCGAGCACAGCCTGAATATCGGCCCGCTGGAAATAGACCTGCTGATTACCAAAAAATTTCCTGGCAGGCCGCTTGCAAATGAAATCGGACAGATGTTCCGGGGACATAATATCCTGGAATATAAAGACCCGTCAGACAGCCTGAATATCGACGTATTTTTTAAAGTAACCGGGTACGCCTGTCTTTATAAAGCTTATGGAGAAACCGTGGATGCCATTCTGGAAGCAGACATAACAATAACCTTTATCCGTGATGCAAAGCCGTATGGACTGCTGCGGTATTTTAAGGAACACGGGTATCATGTATCGAATCCTTACAGCGGGATATATTACATAAAAGGAAATATCCCGTTTCCGGCACAGATTCTTGTCACAAAAGAGCTGGAGCCCGGGCTGCATGCCTGGCTTCGTTCATTATCAGGAAGACTGGAAAAACAGGAGCTGGAATCGCTGCTGGCACGCATCAGAAGCCTGAAAGCCAAAAAAGACAGGGAATTTGCAGAGGCGGTGCTGGAAGTTGTTTTAAGGGCAAACATGAAAACAATGGAAGAATTAGCGGGAGATGATAAGATGAGCGAAGAATTATTGGAAATAATCAGGCCGATTGTAGAACCCAGAATCCTTCTCATGCGCCAGGAAGCACTGGACACAGGCTTGAAGCAGGGAATCGAGCAGGGAGTAAAGCAGGGAATCGAGCAGGGAGTAAAGCAGGGAATCGAGCAGGGGATTCTGGGAGCTGTAGAAATACTGCGCAGCATCGGGCACACAGATGAGACCATAAAGGGAATGATTATGGAAAAATACAAGCTGAGTGAAACGGATGCGGAGCAATACCTGCAGCCGGACACTGCATCGAGGTAAGACAGCTGGCCTGTCCGGAGAACGGCTTCTTTCTGCCTGTAAACACATAATAAACACATAATTTCACGATTTTATGGAATTTTAATCACAAAAGAAACACAATTACAAGGTAAACTTCTACTTGTAAACAGCAAACAGACAATACCTTCCATACAGGAATGGGAATTTGATTCAATAATTCTGATAAATACAGACAGAAACAGGCAGAAAGGAGCTTACAATTATGGAAAACAGCAATTACAATAACGATGGCAGAAATGAAAACAGCAATGCATCCGGTGCAGCGAATTACGAAACAGGAAACAGCCAGCCAGAAAGCAGTTCCACATACAGCTACAGCTATCTGAACCAGGAGCAGAAAAATCCGAATAATATCTGGCGTGCAGAAGAAAACACGGCCAGTGCATACAGCAGCTCTGCACAGGGCGCAGCCGGAAATGCACAGCCGGGTGCAGGAAAGGCTTACGGGAATACCCAAAACAGCACAGACAGCGGATATGCTTCTTATCATTATACACAGCCGGATGCAAATGACAGCATGCATGCAGGCATGAACGGAGCTTATGGAAGCACCGGCTCCGGCACATACGGCAGCACCCAGTCCGGCACATATGGCACTGCACAGAATCAGGCTTACAGCACCCAGTCCGCAGACAGCATGGGCCAGGGCAGCCAGTCCGCAGCAGACAGCGGAAACCAGGGTGCACAGCCAGGCATGGACAATCCGTACAGCAGCATTTACGGTTCTCCAAACGGCCAGGGCGGCTGGAATACTTACAGCGATGCCAGAAAACAGAAAAAGGAAGAACGTGCCAGAAAACGTGCTGAAAAAAGCGCTGGTACACATCCAGGCTTTGGCATCAAGCTTGCCAAATGCGCATCCATTGCCCTTGTATTCGGCCTGGTAGCCGGGACAGCGTTTGAAGGTTCCTCTTATCTGGCAGGAAACCTGCTTGGGACAAACGATAAAGAAGCGAGCATTCCGGCAGAAAAAGAAGAAGTACTCGGGACAGGCGACAGCGTGCAGAATACGGCGCCATTGACAAACGTTTCATCGAACGCAGGTGACGGCGTTGCTTCCGTGGTAGAAGCATGCATGCCTTCCATTGTATCAATTACCAATATGAGCCGTGTCCAGTACCAGAACTGGTTCGGACAGGTGCAGAATTATGAAGTGCCAAGCGCGGGCAGCGGAATTATCGTAAGCGAAGACGAAAATTATCTGTATATTGTGACAAACAACCATGTTGTAGCGTCAGCGTCATCGAATAAGGCAGTAGCAGCGACCTCTACGCTTTCGATTCAGTTCTGCGATAACACAACCGTGGCTGCAGAAATAAAAGGAACCGATGCCAGCACAGACCTTGCCGTCGTACAGGTGAAAAAATCAGACCTGGAAGATGGAACCTTATCTGAAATTAAAGTTGCAGCATTAGGTGATTCAGATGCAGTAAAAGTAGGTTCCCAGGCAATTGCCATCGGCAATGCATTAGGCTACGGCCAGTCTGTGACAGCCGGTTATATCAGTGCGGTAGGCCGTGACGTAACTATGCAGGATGAGCAGACAAACGAGACTTATACAAACAGCCTGATTCAGACAGACGCAGCCATTAACCCGGGCAACAGCGGCGGCGCTCTTTTAAACAGCAGCGGCGAGGTTATCGGCATCAATTCATCCAAATACAGCGACACAACCGTTGAAGGCATGGGTTTTGCCATCCCGTCCAATATGGCAAAGCCGATTATCGAAGACCTGATTACAAGGGAAGAAGTCACAGATGACAGGGCAGCATACCTTGGCATCTCAGGTATGAATGTTACGGCATCCGTATCAAGCGCTTATAACATGCCGGAAGGCGTATTTATCAAGGAAGTCACAAAAGGCACTGCCGCAGAAAAATATGGCATCCAGCAGGGCGATATCCTGACCGGATTTGACGGAAGGGAAATCAAAACGATGGAAGCGCTGCAAAAAAGACTGTCGTATTATGAAGCCGGCACAGAAGTAAAAATTGTTGTCCAGAGACCGGCAGAAGGCGGATATCAGGAAAAAACCCTGTCTGTCGTGCTCGGTAAAAAGAACTAAACCCTGTGCTGGCAATGCCAGACAGAAAAATCAGGAAATCTGAAATAGCGGGGCTTGATAAGATGCCCCGCTGTTATTGATAAAAGCTTTTATCATTTCGTTTATAGAAACAAGTCCGCCTGAATTCAGCAGCGTTTATCCGAAATACATGCACCGCAGAAAAGTTCTGTATGACAGTGGCGCAAAAGTATCTTCTTTATCTGAAATAATTTATATCTCACTTGACACATTCCAATCCGTGGTACAGAATATAAATACAGAACTGGAAGCATGGCTGATGTTTTCAGCTCAGACCGCCATGGAATGTTTTGCAGAAGGCTGGCACTGCTGAAAGAGCAGTCCGAAAGGAAGCAATGAAAATAAATATGAACACAGGAGGATTTTCCCGGTTATGAAAAAGAAAAGAATAGTCATCGCCCTGGGCCATCATGCCCTTGGCACAACGCTGCCGGAGCAAAAGACGGCGGTTGCAAAAACGGCAAAAGCAGTTGCCGGCTGTATCAAAGAGAACTGTCAGGTCGTTATTACCCACAGCAACGGGCCGCAGGTAGGCATGATTCATATGGCAATGGCAGAATTCTGCCGTATTTACCCGGAATATACCGCTGCCCCGATGAGTGTCTGCTCGGCCATGAGCCAGGGCTATATCGGATATGACCTGCAAAACGGCATACGGACAGCACTTTTAAACCAGGGCATCTGCAAGCCGGTGTCCACCGTGCTGACGCAGGTAGTCGTAGACCCGTATGACGATGCGTTTTATCATCCGGCAAAAATCATCGGGCGTGTCATGAACGCCGAAGAAGCCGGGCTTGAGGAGCGGAAGGGAAACCATGTAACGAAAGTGCCGGGCGGCTACCGCAGGATTGTGGCAGCACCGAAACCCATCGATATTATAGAAATAGAAAGCATCCGTGCGCTGCTGGATGCAGACCAGGCCGTTATTGCCTGTGGGGGCGGCGGAATTCCGGTGCTGTCCCAGGCCAATAACCTGAAAGGTGCATCTGCGGTTATCGAAAAAGACCTTGTAGCAGGAATGCTGGCAGATATGGTGGACGCAGATATACTGGTTATCCTGACCGGCGTGGAAAAAGCCAGCCTGCGGTACGGGACACAGCAGGAAAAGCAGCTGGACAGCATGAGCACAGCCGAGGCACGCAGGTATCTGGAAGCCGGGGAATTTGAAGCCGGTTCCATGGAGCCGAAAATCCAGGCTGCGGTGGAATTTATCGGGAATTCCGCTGTCCGAAGGGCAGTCATAACGAAGCTGGACGGAGAAACGATAGATATTACAGGACAGAAGGGTACGGTTATTTACAAATAAATACAAAAACGGCAGCCGCTCCCGGAATAAACAGCCTGTCAGGCTGTTTATTCCGGGAAAACCTTTTCCAGCTCAATAAAACAGCCTTCCAGTATGTTCACCCTGGCGATTTCTGTCCGGCTGTAATCTTCATAAGGCTGCAGGATGCCATTCTGGTTCAGTAAAAACACCTGTACGGTCTTGTTTTCCGGGTCTGCAATCCAGTATTCACGTACACCGGCCTGCTGGTATAAGCGCAGTTTGATGAGCCTGTCATTGCGCAGGGATGACGGAGACAGTATTTCGGTAATGAAATCCGGTGCTCCCTTGCATCCGCGCGCGTCTATCCTGTTTTTGCTGCATATGACGGAAATATCCGGCTGTACCACGGTATCGACATCCAGCGGGCTGTCCCCGTCCTTTTCAAAGAGCCGGACATCAAACGGAGCCGGATAAACCCTGCACGGCTTTCCTTCCAGATAATTTGCAAGCTGCCTGCAAATCTCCATGCTGATTTCCTGATGCATGCTGGATGGAGAAGCCATGAGGAATGCTTCCCCGCCTATAATCTCGATACGTTCGTTTTCTTTCCATATAAGACAGTCAGCAAATGTATACCGTGCCTTTTCTGCCGGCATTGCCATAAATCATTCCCCCTTATCGCGCCTGATTGTTTCGGTAACCGCTCTCAGTAAAAACCCATTTGTGCTTTCGCCCCTGGACTGGGCATGATTGCGTATAACATCCCGGTTGATTTCTGCATCCTTGCGGATGCTTACCTGAATGCGGTCATAGGTTTTTTTATTAAACCTGCTTGCCGCATCCATATGTGCCTTGCTCTGTGCCATTTGGGCCACCCCCCCTCTTTTGCTGTTCCTGTTCACTCCGTGACCAGTAACCTTTTGTTTTCATAATACTATCATAACATGAGATTCCTGCAGGGCCAAGGTTTTTTCCTGCATTAAAAAGGCAAAGTCCTGTGCGAACAGGAACCGGAATTCATGCAAAAGCCCGCAAAACCCTGATAAACGGCGGATTTTAATTTTTTCAAAAAAATTTTTCAAAAAAATATTCTGAACCCCACTTTTTTGTCCAGCCCCCCCGTAACTATATATTGAACCTGAGTTATACAGTATCTCAGCACCGATGCAGCACCTCATTATTTAGAGGCAGTGATAGCAAACGTGCTGGTCACGGCCGCTTTCACTTGCCAAAGAATTAGGGTTGGGATGAGAGTGGGGCAAAAGTCACTAGGATTGCCGCAAAACAGTACGCAAATTGGTAAGATTGCGTATGGACAATCCGAAACGAGTATTGTATACTTAGAGACAACAATCATGCAATCAGGCATGATGCATCTTAAGGAGGAAAAGAAATGAAAAAGAGTTTCATGACAAGAGTGCTGGCAGTATCTTTATCTGCTGCAATGGCATTCTCAGTGTCGTCAGCAAGCAATCTGATGACAGCGTCAGCAGCGTCAACAGTTAATCTGAAGACCACTTTCAAAACACTGAAGGTGAATCAGAAATATCAGTTGAAGCTGACAAACAATACTCTCAATTGGAAAATCACAAAGGTAACAACAAGCAATAAGAAGATTTGTACCGTATATGACAAGAAGGCATCTTCTGTTATGTTAAAAGGTAAGGGTGTTGGACGCGCTAAGATTAAAGTTAAAGTTAAGACAACAAAACGCAAATACCCGAAAAATATCAAATACATGACATGTACTGCAAACGTAAAAGCAGCTGATGAGACAAAGCCGCCGGTAGAAGCAGCATTCAGTGCAACGGTAGCTCCAATCAGCTCTACACAGGTACGTGTAACATTTAACAAGGCTGTTGATAATGCTTCAGAAGCAGCAAACTTCACAGTATCTGACGGCGTAAAAGTTACAAAGTCTGACCCAAGTGAAGATAAGCTCAGCACAGTTCTGACAATCGACGGCGCAGTAGCTGGCAAGTCTTATGACCTGACCGCTAAGGGCCTGACCGTAAACGGCGCAGCACAGGCTGATTTAACATTAAAATTCACAGCTCCGTCTGATGTTCAGACAGGTTATGAAATGACAATTACATCTGACCCGAAGATTATTAAATCCGATGGCCAGACACAGGCAAGGGTTACGTTCGAAGTAACAAAAGACGGCAAGGCAATTACAACAGAGACAGCACAGATTGAGTTCAGCGCTTCCAGAGGCCGTTTTGCAGATAACCGTGCTACCTTAAACAATGGCAAGGTTACGGTTATGTACAATGCTCCTCATGAAACCGTAAGTGTTCCGGCAGTTATTCAGGCAACCGTAGTAGAATCTTCAGACCGTGACATGATTGGTACAACTGGTACAACGAGTGTAACACTTTCTCCGAATCCAGATGCACTGACTTCAGAAGCAGCAATTATTACATCTGCATCAGCTGGTACAGCTGACCGTGTGGTTGCTTACTTTGATAAGGATGTAACAGCAGCTGATTTCATGAAAGATGGCAGACCGGACGCTTCTAAATTTGAGTGTACAGTCAGAAGCGGGATTGATAATTTTGTTACTGGTGAAGGTGCAGGAGAAACTCATAACGTTGTAGCGATTCTTGATGTTCCGAATGAGCCGAAGGCATTAGAAATTCTGGTGGACACACCAATGAAAGATAACTCTAATGTCAGTGTAAAATTCAAAGACAAGAGAAAGAATGGCAGCAGAATTGATACAACAAATACTGTATATCTGAAGCTGGCAGATGCGCGTGAACCGTCTGCAATGTCAGTTGAATCAGAAGGTACAAAGAAGATTCATATCACTTTTTCGGAAGCTGTTCTTCCGCAGGAAAATAATGCAGCAAATAATGCATATGCGGCAAACAGAGTAGAGAATTATTTGATTGATGGACGTCCGTTAACAGATTTTGGCATTCAGGTATCTGCATGGGAGAGAGATGGCGAATCATCATCTTCAGAAAGTTCTGAAATCAAGATTGAGTCTGAGAAGAAAGATGATATATCTGAGAATTTTGATACAGATGATGGAAAAGTAACGCTGCATTCTTATACGGTTGATAAGAAAGTGGGAACTGACAATCGTCATAAGGTAACAATTACGGTTGGCAGTGGTCATCCGCTTGCAACGGGCAGCCATGTACTGACTGTAAGAAATGTCGGTGACTGGGCAGCAAGAACTGATGGTGCAAGGAATAGTGTAAGCACACAGACATTCCCGTTCACAGTTACAGAAGATACAGCAAAGCCTACATTTACAGTAAATGTTCAGTCTCCGGAACAGTATGAATTGGATTTCACAACAGATTTCAAGGTTGTAGAAAATGGAGATAGATTTGCAACTCCAAATAGTGCACTTAATGGAGCAAGTGTTCTGAAACTGCAGGAAAATGTTAATGGTACTTGGACAGATATTACAACCAGTGATACTGGAAAGAACAATCCAATTCGTGTATCAAGAGTTGGTGATAATGGCAAGAAGTATATTGTTGAAGTTACGCGTGACTGGTCAGACGTATATGATTATCAGGGTACGAGGACAAATTACTGGAATAAACAGCTTCGTCTGCATGTAGATGCTGGCAAACTGGTGAATGCAGCTAATAATCTGCGCAATGATGCAATTGACATTTACCTGAATGCAAACGATGCAAATGTGACAAATGGTAATAAGATGGGTGAAGTTGATACACAGAGCCCGACAATTGTAAATGTTACACAGGCTGTTGCAAAGAATGGAAACTTACTGCATTCTTGGAATGTAGAACTTTCTGAGCCGGTTAAGATTTCTGCACTTGCAAATAAGGAAGGTTTAACACCGTCTCAGACACAGCAGGCTGGTGTTACAGCAGCAACGAAAGAGAATCTGGGTGTTCCGGTTCCATATGCTCAGTTTATCAATGTAGATAATCCTACAAACGTTGTTGATGGTATTATTAAGTCAGATCAGTTTATTAATGCACAGGATACAATTATTAATGTAGAACCAGAAACAAAATTATCAGGTGGAAGCTGGAGGCTTGTAGTAGGTTCTATTTCTGATGATTACGGTGCAACACTGGCTACAGACAGCAAGGTTATCGAGGTTGATGCGACAACAGTATCTACAGACTTTAAGGTAGTATGGGCAGCTGTTGCTACTGGCGAAGATTATGAAACGTCATTTATTGGCAATACGCCTAATAGTTATAATGGATATTCAGATAGCGGAAGCTGGGTATATGTTAAGTTCAATAAGCCGGTTGATTTATCAACAGCATTAGATGAGAATAATTATGCTCTGAACAACCAGCCGTTACCGCATGGTTCTAATATTCAGGCAAATATTAAGAATTATGATGATCATGATAGTGTAGTAGATTCTGTTACAATTATGCTTCCGCAAGGTGGCAACCTTAGCCGTGAATATCTGGTAAGTACTCAGAATACACAGCTGAGTATCAGTGGTGTAGTAGCTGCAGGTACAGGTGAAGCACTTTCAAATACAGGTATGAACCGTCTGCCATATAATTTTGGTGAGTCTGGCGCTAAAGCAGATACGACCGTACAGCATGATGGTGATGACTCTAAGATTGCTTCCATAACTAACAAGTATGATGCAGTATGGGGTAATGCTGAGGAAGAACAGTATGCATACTTTAAGAAGAAAAATGATATCAAAGGATATTATGAAGCATTAAAGAGTGCATTAGAGAATGACCAGTATCGAAAAGTTAAACTTGATACAAGTGCTCCTATCTTTGGTGCAGATGCAGACCAGATTAAAGCTGCAAAGGAAGTATTTGGCAGCAGTTCTATTTTGACAATTAATCGTGCAGTTAATATTGATTTGAATGGTACTACTGTTTCTGGTAATATTGTAGTATCTACTACGGATGCGGTAGGAAATATGACTATTTCGAATGGTACGATTGATGGTTTAGTAACTGCACCTAGAACAAATAAAGCTTCATTGACAGTTAATGCAGGAAGTGTAAAACATTTTAATCTTAAAAATGTTACTGTTAATAAAAATGGCAATGATTATCCGGTTATTTTGAATAACGTATGGTCTCAGTCATTTGTATTAGGCAAGGATTCAACATTAAGCAACGTTAGGGATGATAATAAAGGTGTTGTTTATGTTACTGATTCTGATGGATTTGGCTTTAAAAATGAGTCTGATAATTGGATAGGTGAGTTAGACATCCATTCTAATGGAGTTATCAACCTGAAAGGTAAATTCTTGAATAACAAGATTACATTAAGACAGGCAGCAACTTTAAATCTTGGTGTAGTTTATAAGAATGGAAACAAAGATACTTTTGAATGCGGCCCTAATACACAGATTGAAGTGATAGGTTCAGAAGCTAAAGTAATGATTACAGAAGCAACTGGCATGGGCGGTGATGCATTCCCTCAGATTCAGGTAACAGGCAAGAAGGTTAAGATTCATGTTGCAACATCTACACAGCGTGACTTGATGAAGGAGAAGAAGGCAATTAAGGTAAATGGCGGAGATATTATCTGGATTGATGCTAATGGCAAGGAAGATAATGATTTTGCTGTAAGTGACAAAGACGAAATTCAATCTGCTGCTCATCAGAGAGCTTTTGAAGAGGTAAGTGTACTGGGAAGTACAGATAAGAATCAGAGCATAGCCCTGTCTGAATTTAATTCTAACGTAGTTACAGGTGGTTCTCTCACTATCCTTAAAGGTGGTGAATTGAACGTAGAAAGCTTAAAAGAAGATTGTCAGATTCAGGCAGCAAATAAGATTAATGAAGTATTAAATCTCACTGGCAATCAGGCTATTAAAGCTGCTGATATTAAAGTGACGTGTGTATTAAGTGGAAAATATCTTCTTGAACAGTCTTCAGATGGTATGATTAAGCCGAAGAAAGAGCCTGCAACAGGAAGAACTGACACGATTACTGTTACTTTAACATATGATGATTACTCATATACAAAGACTATTAAGGTAACAAACTAATAGACTTTACAAAAAAATGCATATTGCATACGCAAAACTGCATAAAAAGAACCGGCAAGGGCTGATAGATACCCATGCCGGTTCCCACCAAAACTCTCAGTGAGTACATGGCGTGCAGTGCCGCAGCCTTTGGCTGCTGCATAGGCTGACTTTAAGCAGCTTCGTGCACGGGTTCTCATTCAGTCATAACAGCCCTTTGAATGTTCCCGTTTGACGGAAAATACGAGGCTTGAATACAAGGGTCCGGACAGAGGCTGAATGCTCTGGCCTGGCAGTATTGTCAGGCTGGCAGCTGACTGGAAATGCAGGTTATATAGCAGAAAAGAATGGTTCAGCAGAGACTGGACGATTTGGGCGCAGATAAGGCATTATGAGACGGACAGGATAAGCCGGACGCTTTTCATCCTGCAAGGGAAAGAATAAGCGCTTAATCAGATATTCACTGGCCAAAAGCTATGGGAAGCTGATTAACAGCTTGTATGATAAACTTTTACAAAAGATAAGTTACAAAAGAGAAAAGTAGCAGTCCAGCAATGGCTGTTATCGAGAAGAAAAAAGAGCTTTGGCTGGCTGTAAAGGCTGGTCAGGGCTCTTTTTATAATTTTGTGAATTAATAAAGAATATTTGTAAAGTAAACGGTCTAATCGGTTAAACGAAAAGCGGCTCACGGAATTTGTACCGCAAACCGCTAAATCTGTTTCACATACGGAAACAAATTATCATATTTTTAAAATTCCCTGTAATGTCTGCTCATCTATTCCATAATTACGCATAATAGACTGTACTGCATTTTCCGTTCCGATACCAGCCTCAAGCAGCATCCTGTAAGAAATAACAATAGCGTCTTTCTTCACTTGCTGTGTCACCTGCTGTGTCACCTGCTGTGTCACCTGCTGTGTTACCTGCTGTGTCACCTGCTGTGTTACCTGTTCAGTCACTTGCTGGGTTAATACTTGTGCTTCCGCTTCCAGCTGCCTTTTTAATAATTCTTCCCTGGTAATCTGTTCAAACAATGTCTCATACACTCCTTTCTGATTCTGGATAAAATCCGATATTTCATATCCAGACTGATATTTCCGTATTGCATGCTTTACAGCCGTTTCCAGTGAACCGGTGCAGCTGCGTTCATCCTTGATAAAACGGATTACGTCAAAATATTCCGCCAGAATTCCTTCTGAATCACAGGCTGTTAGAACCGGAATGCTTAACTCTATCATGCTATCAGAATTCTTTCCTGCACCGGGACAATCCAGAAAGGCATCTGACAGTTTCATGACAGGGCTGCACGAATCAGTGCCTGTGTATACAATATAAAATTCCGGCCTCGGTATCTTCACAAGCGCCGCTGCATAAAGGGCTGGACGAAATGCGCTCCTCATAAGCAGCCGCTTGTATTCTTCTGCCAGATATAAGAACACCCTGACTGGCATATTATAATTTAATGCAGACTGGTGTTCTATCAGAATTATCAGCCGTCCCCGTACTGTAAAGCAGATATCATTGTAAATATCAACATTCAGCACATTATCCAGTTCAATATTCTCAAACTCTGAGTCAGCAGTATCCTCATCGTCCGGATACAGAACTGCGTATAATGCTTTCCTGTATTTTGGTTCTTTAAAGAGTCTTCTGAAAAAACTGTCTTGAAATTGGGTGTTTCCCTTTATTTCCAGAACATTTTCCATATTTTCTTTATTGGACAGCACGCTTTTCTCAGAAGATTTTTCAGTGTTGCCAGCTGTGCTTTTTCCTGCCACAGAACTGCTGAAACTATCTAATTTTTCTATCATGCCAGCCACCTCTTTCTAAGTCAGCATCTTGCAAATGTTGTTATTGATACCAATTGTAACATACCATTCCTTAACTGTCTAGCAAAATTCAGTATCGGGCAATTGTATCAGCCTGCCAGATTTCTGCACTCCCCAAAACACTGGTTCTGGCAGCGACTGGCAGCCTTGGCAGCCATTGCCGCATGTTGAACTGCATCCATTACAGCTTAATATCATAACTCTTATAATCTATACGAAATGTTTTGCTAAATACTTATTTACAGAAGCTTAAAAACGTAAACGGTAAATAGTGGGTACCGTGCATAAAATAAAAGATTACTGTATAATGGCTTTGAGAATCGATTATGGTTTTCAAAGTCATTTCCAGTTTCAATAGCTGCTATGAAAACTGCACATTAGTTTTCACAGTTTCTATACGTGGCTTTGAAAACTCTTACCAGTTTTGAAAGCGAGGTGTACAGCGGGTGTCTGATTTAAAGCATGAAGTAATCGCAGAACGATGGGCTGCACTTATAAGAGAGCGCACCGACAGCGGCATGGCCATTAAGGAATGGTGCCAGGAAAGAAATATAAAAGAGTCGCAGTATTATTATTGGCTGAAAACGCTCTGGAAGGAAGAAACTGGCAGTGGGAAACTGGAACAGCAGTGCAGTGGAACAAAAAAGCAGGATCCGGGAAGCTGCCCCGAAAAGGATATGCTGGCCTTTTGTGCAAAATAAAGAAACATTATGGATTCTTTATGAAAATTATGTACGCAATATATCGTCCAGCTTCAGTTCCCCATGGATAGCCGACTTGCATTATCAGTTCAGTAAGGGAATGAAATATTTAAAGAAACTGGTAAATATGGGATTGTCAAGCAGCTGCTGATACAGGCATATTCTATTCCAAAGTGTGGAACTCAGACGGTTATCGTTCCATTTATTACATTTGATGTAATCCCGAAAATTCAGTCAGAAATGCTGCCCCAGCTGAATGAATGCAATCATATTATTGTAAACATTGTACTTCCGTATGAAGCGCTTGCGGAGATTCCGGGATATACCAGGCTGCTGGCGCATGAATTGTATCATTATATTGCGCCGCCAGCCCGCCGGCCCAGAAATGTACAAATGGGGATTCTTTATGTTTCATTTGTTATATCGCAGATATTGACAGGTTATCTGGATGGCGTTATAAACGGTGTTTTAGCAAGTTCATTTAAAAAACTGATTGATGACAGATGCCTGCATTATGCAGCAGGACAGTATGACCAATGGATACAATACATCGACGAATACGATTCTGACAGTGAATGGAATACTTATTATGACAAACTGAAAAATGTTTTTAGTGTGAAAAGTGTAGAATTTTTCAAGAAGGATAAGCTGTACTCGGATATATACAATATTTTGAAAGAAGCAGCAGATGTACTGGTACGAAGTAAAAGTATAGCAGGAATAAGAGAAGATGAACGTCAGAAAATAAAAGAAGAATTTGCAGATGAACAAGAATTATTGGACAAGTTTAAAGAATGGCTGAAACAAGCGGGTAATAGACAGGAAATGGTTCTGGCAGATGAAGTAATATATACATTAAGGGAGATGGCACCTGATTATTTTATGATTCAGCTTATGGATGAGAAGAATCGGGAAACAGAATATTACAAGCTGGTTCTGCATTACAAAGAGCTTCTGAAACCATACAGGAAACTGATATTTCTTTATTTAGAAGGTATGAAGTTTGAGGCGTTTACAGATGAGGGATTTAAAAGTAATTTGGAACAGACCAGGGAGATGCTGTGTAATAGCAGCAAGAACGAGTTCGTCAGAAGTGTACAGTATGTAGAACGATTTCAGGTACAGAAAAATCTGGCTGAAATGGAAGGATATATGGGATATGCCACATGGAATGGCTATGATATTATTGATGTAATCAGGAAAAAACTGGATATAGAACAGACAAAACCTGTTTCTGAAAACAATCCTAAGCCTTTAGAAAAAATGTATGCGCAAAATGTGGAATCATTGGTCAGATGTATTGATATGGCTGCGAAGCAGATTTCAGATGGCACAGAGCCGGTATGGTATCGGGGACATGCTTCTGTAAAGTATAAGCTGATTCCAAGCCTTTACAGAATGAAAGATGACAAAGCGCTGTTTTATAAAGGAATTGGGCTTCGCTCTGTTATGGAGACGATGTTTAAAGCGTTTCAGGTAAAGGCATTTGGTGCGAAAGAGATTTTTGAAAAAGGCGGGGATTCCTTGATAGGTACACTTGTTTCCATGCAGCATTATTCTGTTCCTACAAATATTCTGGATTGGACGCCATCAGCATTTACAGCATTATATTTTGCAGTGGAAGATTATATGGCAGAAAGTGAAAAGGATAAGCGGAATAGGAAGAAACCTGAGGAAGCTGCAGAAATATGGCTTTTAAATCCAATCAGGCTGAATAAGGCCAGAGAATTCCTGACCTCAAGGAGAATGGATTCTGGAATTTTGAGTGATTATCCAATTCCTTCCATTTATGGGAATGAGGAAGAATATAAAGAATATATTCCATTTTCTAAACAAGGACAGCCATGTAATGTGCCAGTTGCAGTCTTTGTGCCCCATGTAAACCAGAGGATTAAGGCCCAGCTTGGCACGTTTACAATGTTCAGTCTGGATGACAAGGGACAGGTGGCGGAAAAAGGGGGCAGGTGTGAAATTTGCAGATTTATATGATTTTCAGAAAAAATGTGAGGTAAAATATAAGGCAGACAAAGCCAAGTATGAATATAAGCCATTTCTTATCAGCGTGTTAGTATCAAAAAAGTGTTTGATAGAAGCAGCGGATTGGCTGAAACGGATGGGGGTCTCTAAGCCGAATGTATATCCGGAACTAACCAATATTTCAAAATCATTGACAGGAGAAATCCGTGATTTCTGTGAAAAACAGGAAGTAAAATAAATTTAGGAAAGGAAAATATAGAGCTGGGAGATTCATACAATATTTATGCCCTGTTTTAACAGTCTGTGGGATTCGTGCAAGCAGCTTTAAAGAATAGCTTTAGGCAGGGGATTCTGATGACCTTTTGAAGAAACGTTCTAGCCAGAATGCTATCGACTGGGCTGGAACGTTTCTTTGTAAGCAGCTGTATAGCCATGTCAGGCAGAAAATCGGATTTATTCTATACTGTTCAGCGAAATCCCCAGGATGTCAGCAGCCTGCTGCTCGGTGAGGTTCATGTTTTTCATAAGCCGCCTGGCAAGGCGTTTCTGTTCAGACTTCTGCCCATTTGCAAAGCCGCGTTCCTCGCCGAGTTTCAAGCCGCGTTCCTCGCCAAGCTTCATGCCACGTTCCTCGCCAAGTTTCAAGCCGCGTTCTTCGCCAAGTTTCATGCCCTGCTCCCTTCCAAGCTTCAATCCTTCTTTCCTTCCGTCTTCAATCATTTCATTTAATGCAGTACACATATCAAACTTACCATCCTCCCTGTAATATTTTTTCCGCCTGGCAAGCCGGCTGATGCCAGCATAGCGGACAATCACGTCCAGCGCGTCTTCTTCCAGCGCCTGGAAATGCGGGTCGGTGTCCAGCAGCTTGCGCAGCGCGTCCCGGTCGCCGGAAAAGCGGATAAAATCCAGCACCTGGCGCACG
>CAJTSV010000077.1 GCA_910579075.1 uncultured Eubacterium sp. | reverse complement strand
AGCTGGGCGAAGAACTGATGACCTCTTATTGCAGGGAGATAGCAGATAAATATCAGCTTCCTATGCCAAAAATGAACAGCAGATATTTTACTTATGTTTCTAAAACCTTTAATTTTGCACTGATGGCCGGCGTGACTGCCATAGTTCTGATTGGCGGCTATATTGTAATCCAGAGTATCTTCCGTATCTCTATCAATGACAAAATCAAAAGCTACGGACAGCTTCGGACGATTGGTGCAACACCAAGGCAAATCAAGCGGATTGTAAAGCGGGAGGGACGCAAACTCGGCAGTATCGGGATTGTAATTGGTACAGTGCCGGGCGTATGCGGCGGTTTTCTTCTCTTTCCCAGGGGTTTTAACGCTGTTTCCTATGTGGCAACGGTTATTTTGACAATCATAAGCAGCTGGATTATGGTATCTGTTTCCATCCGTAAACCGGTAAAAATTGCGGCAGGGATTTCCCCGATAGAAGCCATCCGTTTCACCCCGGTGCAAAAGAACATCAGCAGCCGGAAAAAGAACATCCATCTCAATCCTGTTTCAATGGGAATTGCGAATTTTAAGCGCGACCGAAAAAAAACAATCAGTATTGCAGCATCTTTGAGTATAGGCGGGATTTTGCTGCTGGTGGTATCTTCGCTGGTTTTGGTACACTCGCCAGAGGCGATAGCAAGACAGCGTTTCCCGGATGGTGACTATAAAATTTATTTGCATTCTGAGTTAACAGAACAAGAAGTTATGGCGGCAGAAAATCCACTAAATGAAGAACTAAAGCAGGAGATTTTGGCCATTGACGGTGTAACCGATGTGATTATAAAAAGGCAAAGCCTTCATATAAATTATCGTGTCAGCGAAATTGAGTGCAGTGGCATGTGTGATATGCTGACCGACCAGAATTATGCGACCGTTGAAGCAGCTCTGGCGGAAGGGACTATGCCAGCAGATTCCCATAGTATTATAATTGATCGGAGCACGAGTAACCGTTATAATATAGGAGTGGGAGAAACGGTTGCATTTACCTCCGGGAAATCAACTGTTCCTGTTACTATTTCCGGGATATATTACAGTGCTGGTATAAACAATGGACATAGGACACTTACACTTGACGCTGCACTTGAATTTGCACCGGAAGCATTATTTCATGAATTGCATCCAGAAATAACTTCGTTTGACTATTCATGGAACATTGTGAGCAATCCGGAAAAAGCGGATTATGTGAGGGATGAATTGAAAAATATTACAGCAACTCATACTGATATTGCATTAGATGATATTGACACTATAATTGAATATGAAAAATGGCAAAATTCTGTGGGTTTTGGCAGTATGCAGGTTTTTTCGTGGCTGATATTCCTCTTTGGTGTTATCAACCTTATTAACACGACACTCTCTAACCAGATGTCCAGAAAACAGGAAAACAGTGTTTTGCGTTCCATCGGCCTGACACAAAAACAGCTATGTAAAATGAACATCTGCGAGGGCCTGTGCTATGCCCTCTTTGCAACATTGACGATACTTATTGCCGGGCTTCCCGCTTCCATCTTTGCTTGCAGAAAATTGAGCATAGGTACTTTTCCCGGAAATGCAGTGCCTTACAAATTCCCGGTTTTGGAAATGGGACTGTTTATTCTGGTGCTATTCGGAATGGAACTGATTTTGTCTGTCTGGACAATCCGCAGGCAGAAAAAACAATCTCTGATTGAACAAATGCGGGCGATGGAATAGCCGCATAAAATTTAGAGGTTAAATTTAATGCCTTTTTAATTTTATGCTTATGTCTTCCCTCAATCATGCTTCCCCCCCCCATTTTTCATGTATAAAAACCTCTGCCGTATAACAGCTTTTACGTTGTTATACGGCAGTTCAGCATTTCAAACTAACTGAAATAATCATTTTTTCTGTTGCACAGTAATTTGAATATGCCCCTGATAATCCTCTCCAATCAAGCCAGCATAATTAGCGCCAGACTGTAATTCCAATGTTATTTTTGATAAATAAGTTTGCCGTATCCTTTTTCTGCATCAAACTCATAATTGACTGTAACTTCCCGGCAATATAATCCCGACTTCAATTATGGCAATCCATTATTTTTTCAATATTTTAAAAACAAAGCCAGAATAATAATCCCGATAACCAGCATCAGCAGCAAGGCGCTGATAATTGCAGAGATAATATTTATCAGGCTCCGGCTTTCATTATTTTTAACACAGATGACAGACAGACACAGCCCCATGATGACACAGACAATATTGACACCGCCCCAAACTGTACGCAATCCATCGGGCAATACAATTTGCAGAAATATCGGAATCAGCGTTGCAAAGGGCAGCACACTGATAATAAGAGCCACAATACTTATATTTTTGAATATGCTGTAAATTTAAGCAAAGTGTCCATTTCAAAAGTACCTTTCGGCAAGTGTACCGCACATGCCTGCCCGCTGATACAGCTATATTTGGATGCTAAAATAGCGGATAACAACGAACATCCTCTTGTGTTTGGCACAGAACTAATTATCAATCATCGTCATGTAATTATCAAAAGAACCTGGCAAAGCTGTCCCGCATGTCCTGTTTCATCCTCACACGTTTTCTTCCTGCTCTTTTTCCGGCAGCATCCCGGCCTTTCCGTGCTTTTCAAGCCCCTTTACTACCAGACGCCTTGCAAAGTCATAAATGACGGCAAACACCGGAACGCCCACAAGGATGCCGGCGAATCCAAAAAATCCCTGAAACAGCGTAATGGAAAACAGCACCCAGAATCCTGTCAGGCCCACGCTGTCTGCCAGAAGGGCAGGGCCCAGGATATTTCCGTCAAACTGCTGCAATACGATAATAAATACAATAAATATCACGCAGTTTACCGGGCCGGAAATCAGAACCAGAAGGGCTGACGGAACGGCCCCGATGTATGGGCCAAAGTATGGTATCACATTTGTGACACCAACAATGACGCTGATTAACATGGCATTTGGAAAGCCCATGGTAAAGGTCATAATCATGCAGAACACATAGCAGATGAGACCGACTATGGCACTGTCTAATATTTTTCCGCCAAAAAATCCTACGAATGTCTTATCGATAAAAGAAAGCTCTTTTAAAATGGCATCCGCGCGTTCGCTTTTGAATGCTGCATAAAGCACTGCCCTTCCCTGGCGTGCGAACGTTTTGCGGCCAAGCAGCAGGTAGATGCAGATAATGATTCCGATAACCAGGTTATAAATAACTCCGAATACCGAACCGACCGTGTTTGCAAATCCCCCCATCATTCCCTGCATCGCCGGCAGAAGGTCTGTCTTTGCCCAGTTTTGCAGTTTATCTTCCATGCCGGAAATTGCTGTATTCACATAAGTCTGCAAAACCGTATTGCCATCCAGCATGCCGGTCATCCATTCTGCCAGCTCATCCAGCTTCTTTGGCACAGCATTGACCAGAATCAGGATGCTTTCTGCCATTTCCGGGATTACCATGCTAAGCAGCAGATAGATAATCAGAAATGTCAGGACCAGCACGAGCACTACGGTCAGGCCGTTCGCGCGTTTTTTGTGCTTTTGGGGCAGCAGGGCCTCTATCCTTTTTTCCAGAAAATTGCATGGCGTTTTCAGCAGGTACGCCATGACGCCGCCATATATAACCGGCTTTAAGATTCCCATCAGCCAGTGAAACGACTCGCGTATCTGGCCAAACCCCTGAATCGCAAAAAACAGCACAATTGCCATCGCCAGCGACATAAATCCGGTCAGTGACTTATAAAAAATTTGTTTCCAGTCTTCTTTTTTCATCCTCCGTGCCCCGTCCTTTTATTTATTCAGCTCCTGATAAGCCCAGTAATTCCGGTAAACCTCTGTCTGCTTGAATTTCTGCTTTCTGATAATCCAAAGCACCGCCGATACCGCAAGCAGCAGCCAGGCCGCGATGCTTGCAGCCCACAGTCCTGTCACAATTACTATATTTCTCTTTTTAATCACGGTCCCCGGCCCAATGCCGTTCATGCCGGCCGAATTCGCAATCGAATACAGGTTGTGGTGGCAGGCTTCTTTCATGGCTGCCACCACAGCAGGGTCATTTTTATATTTTGGAAGCTGCCTTGTCACATACGGCAGCATGGCATCAAACGTCGATACGCCGCCTGCCAGCACGCCGTCCACGCCATTGACATACGTCGTCAGCACATTGTCGGTAATAATCAGTCCCTTTTTGCCCCATTCCCCTCGCAGGATATTGTTCATCAGCCCTTTATTTGCGCCGGACCAGACAGCGCCCCAGCGGGTATAAGCGACCATCAGCCCTGCATCGGATTCTTCCACGGCCGCCTGGAATGCTTTCAGGTAAATTTCCCTGGCTGCCTGTTCGTTCAGCCATACGCCCAGCCCAATCCGGTCCTGTTCGCAGTCGTTGAGTGCAAAATGCTTCATTACGACAAATATCCCGCGTTCTGTCATTGCCTGCACTTCATGCTTCGCCATCATCCCGGAAAGAAACGCATCCTCGGAATAATATTCGAAATTGCGCCCGCCATACGGCGTCCGGTGGATATTGCTGCCAGGGCCGTACAGGCATGCAATCTCTGCCGCAATGCAGTTATTTGCAATGACCCTGCCGATTTCATACATCAGCTGCGTATTAAAGGTCGCCGCCATCACGTCTTCAGATGTAAACGCCGTAGCCGTCAGGGCTGTTTTTCCTTTATTTTCCCCTGCACGGAACAGCGATGCGGTCAGTCCCTGCGGCCCGTTTTCATCACGCGTGCCCGGAGCCTGTACCGATTCGACGGGCATTGTCCAGTGGAACGAATCCCCGATTAACGATACCATATCATCAAAGGACAGCTGGTTTAACAGTTCTTCCCATTGCGGGTCATCAAAGGAAAGCCCCATCATTTCCACCAGCTTCCTGCCGTTATCTTCCCCAAGCACCGGCATTTGTGCATTTGCACCCTCCTGCGCCTCATACTGGACATCCTGCAGCTTTTTGGCCAGCACATCGGTCAGCATCAGTCTCAGCGGCACGGACGGAAATGTGCCTTCCCAGTCGCTGCGTGACAGATAGGTGATTTCCCTGCCGCCCAGGTCTTCGCTTAAATTAATATCCGATCCGGACAGCTGGTTTTTGATTTCGGTTCCGTTTGCAGATACCGCATACGTTTTGGTGTCCCGTTTTTTATTCTTCCATTTAAATACCAGCTTCTGATTCCCTTTCGCATCCATGCGCCCGTCTGCCATTTTATATCCCTTTGCCGCCAGAATATTATTGACTGCATTGTGCGCATCTGTCGCTGCGGTAAAATAGTAATCGCCTTTGTCCAGCATATAAGTGCCCGCGCCATACGCATCATAGGATGCCAGGTCTCTTTTACTGACCCTGATTTTGAGTGTTTCAGACGCCCCCGGCTCCAGTTTTCCGGTTTTTCCAAACCCGCAGAGAAACACAGCCGGTTTTTCCACGCCGTTTTTCACATCATAAGCCGTATAAGGGGACTGCGCATATATCTGTACCGTTTCTTTTCCGGCATACACCTCGCCCGTATTTTTTACCGTTACGGATATGACAAACTGGTCTGTGCTTTTTTTATATTTCACAGAAAAATCCTTGTATTTAAAGTCCGTATAGCTTAAGCCATAGCCAAACGGAAACGCAACGTCGTCCTGATAGCTGTACCCGCCTGCATTTCCGGTTTCCATCACAAAGTCTTCATAACGCGTCTCATAATATTTATAGCCGACATAAATGCCTTCCTGATAAATCATATAGGTGGCTGCATGCTCCGGGACAACGCCTTTTTTATAGCCCTCATACGTCACCGGCGTAAAATTGGCCATTGCCGGGGCAGAAAAATTATTATAGCAGTATGTGTCCACAAGGCTTCCGGACGGATTGACCCTGCCGGAAAGAATCTGAGCAACCGCATGGATGCCGGAAATGCCGACATCCCCAATCCACAGGCATGCATCAATGTCATACTGGTTTTCTTTCAAAAAATCCACCTGCAGCGCATTGGCCGAGTTAATCAGCACAATGATTTTCTGAACCGTGCCGCCAGCTTTCATCGAAGCGATGTTTTCCAGCATTTTTTTCTCGTTTTCATCCAGGGCAAGGTAATTGACATCCCGGTGCGCCAGGTCAGCCCCTTCCCCGCCGACACGTGAAAGAACGGCAATCGCAGCATCCCCGTAAGCGCTCACAGACTCCTTTGCTTCATCCGTGTATACATCCCATGGGCATTCCGATACAGCCGCAGACTCCGTTGCAATCACGCTTCCCTTTTTGCGCTTATATTCGGCCGCATCTTCCAGGTAAAAATCCCAGAGCGCCTGATTTACCTCAAAGCCAGCCGTTTCCAGCGCGCTTTTTAAGGTATCTGCCTCAGATGCATCAATATTGCCAGAGCCTGTCCCGCCATAAACGAGATTGACCGACGAGGTGGAAAAACAGCTTACCTTAGAGCCTTCGTCAAGCGGCAGCGTCTCATTTTCGTTCATTAACAGTGCCGCGCCTTCCGCTTCCACCTGCCTGCACAGCTCATTGCCATACTGCACCATTTCTTCTGCGGAATCAAAATCCATGTCATAATATACCGCACTTTCGTCCCGGTTTTTGATATCATTGAACGTGCCGCCGACAAAAACAGACAGCGAATTGTCAAACGTCGTACAGAACACTGCCAGCGCGGTCAGAATAAGCGTCACCGGCGCGCTGATAATGGTCAGTATCTTCCACGGCCCTATCGCCCTGCGTTTCGCCCGCTTAAACTTTTTTTTCTGGACTTTTGTATCTCTCAAAAAGCTTTCCATAACATCCCTCCTTTTCTAATATACCGGTATCGGAATCAGCATCAGCAAAGTAAAGCATCCGTTATCTGCCTGAATGGAAAAATACCCGCCGTATTTTTTCAGCATATACCGGATGCTGCGAAGGCCGAAGCCGTGCACCCGCCGGCTGCCCTTCGTTGTCAGTGGCAGGCCGTCCTCATAAACAAGCCCGCCTTCCATGGGATTTGTAATCTCTATGGCCAGAAACTGCTCGCGGCGGTAAATCAGCACATCAATCTGCCTGCGCTCTTTTTCCGGAAATTTCTCCACTTCCTCAACCGCATTATCCAGCGCATTGCCAAGAATGGCGTACAAATCGACGGTATTTAAAAATCCCATCTGGCTCCCGTCCGCCATGCAGGAAATCGTAATGCCATGGTCTTTGCAGTAAAGGCTCTTTTCGGTCAGAATCGTGTCCAGCGCCGCACACCCGGTTCTCACAATCGCTTCATAGGTCCGGATTCTTCCTTCCATTTCTTCCAGATACTGTTCCAGCTCGCTCTGGCTGGCGCTGCGGATTGCGTGCATCTGATGCTTTAAATCATGCACGCTCTGACTGAGCAGAGCAATATTTTCTTTGGACAGCTGGTACTGTTCTTCTTCCTTTTCCCAGAGCAGCCCCATAATCTCCAGCTCTTTGCGAAGCTCGCTTTTTACAAACATCTCATTTTGCAGATACAGCACCACGCACAGCAGAATCTGCGTAATGTAAATAATCATCCACCGCTGGTCCTGAAAGCCGTCCTTCCTGTTACCCGGCATCAATACCATGGTCTGGAATATAACAAACGTCACAACCGCAAGGCTTAACTGGCGCGGCCCGATTTTTTTGCGCCCATGGTCTGTAATGACTTTTCCAAGCGCCAGCCATACAAACAGATACCCCGCTGCAAACACCAGAATATCCATCACCCAGAGCATATGCTGCCTGCCTGTCCAGAAATTCCCGCCGGCTGCGCGGCCAATCATGCACCACTCATACATCAGCTGCCAGGTACAAAACGCCCAGATGGTATAATATATAGAAGCTGCCATCGCCGCCCTGCTGCCCGTATAAAACAGCTGCACCAAAAACAGGAATGCCACGCATCCGGAAACAGCCTTCGCCCACAGCGTGCCGCCGGCTGCATAATGATTTATGGCTGCGCAGAACAAAAGGAAGCAGGCAATATTCAGCAGAACCAGCTTTCCATTTTCCGGCTTTTTTTCAGCCGCATGCGCATATACAAGCCCGCATCCTAACAGGTTGCACTCAAAAAACCATTCCGATGCCCCACTCATCAGCGGAATCCCCCCATATACTCAGCCAGTGCTTTCAGAAACGGCGTCCGGCACCGCCTGCTGATTTCCAGCTCATAGCCGCCGACCACAGCCATGTTCTTTTTTACTTCTGTTACGTGCCGCAGGTTTACCATATACCAGTGATTGCATTTGGCAAAGGACGCTGCTTCCAGCACCGGTTCCACGCTGTGCAGCGTCCCGCGTATCGAAAACGTCCCTTCTTCCGTATGGTAATACAGCATCCGGTTTTGTACCTCTACATAATAAATCTGCCCGGTTTCCAGCCTTTTCACGCCGTCCGGAAGCGTCAGCAGGATATGCTTCGTTTCACGGGCATGGCTTCTTTTTAACGCCTTTGCAAGGCGCATCGAAAAATTATAATAATTCAGCGGCTTAAGCACATAATCCAGTGCCCCGACCTCATATCCGCGAATCGCATAGCTTGCAATATTGGTAATAAATACAAGCACTACCTCCTGGTCTGTCTGGCGTATGCGGTCTGCCGCGTCCATGCCATTGATGCCCGGCATGTCGATATCCATCAGTATCATGTCATAGACCGGCCGGTAATTTTCCAGTATCTGCGTCCCGTCCTCAAAAACAGTCACCCGGAAACGGACACTGTTTTCTTCCTGAAAACGGGCTAAAAACGCCTGAATTTCCCTGGAACATTCTAATTCATCTTCAACTACAGCGATATGGTACATATCCGCTCTGCCCCCTCCCCTTTGTGAAAACCCCGCATCCTGCTTCTTTCGGCTGCCGGCCGTTTCCGGATATTCGTAACCGTTCAGACAAGCTGGCCTGTTACTTGCAAAATCCATTGAAAACCGCTTCACGATGGGAGTTTCCGGCTTTTATAATCTTCTGTCCCCCGTGCTCCTGCCCGCAGCCTGTCCGTTCTGGCGCCTGGCCCTTTTTATCCGGTGCAGCTGCGGTTTCAGCGTAATGTCTGTAATAACCATTCCTTCCCGCTGGTTTAAAATATATTCCACTGCATCCGCGGTTTCCTGCGGCATTAAATACGATTCTTCCTCATCGCCCTGGCAAAAATCCGCATTGCGGTAAAGATTGGTTTTCGTCATATCCGGGAAAATGGATGCCACCTTCACGCCGTATTTGCGCACCTCGTCAAAAAGGCTTGCCGAAAATCCGGCCAGTCCGGCCTTTACCGCCCCATAGGCACATCCATGCGGATTTGACTGTTTTGCCGTCACCGATACAATATTGATAATATATCCTTTGTTTTTCTTAAACTCCCGCAGCAGCTGCTGGGCGAGAATCATCGGTGCTTCCAGATTTACGCGCACCATTTCTTTTATCTTCTGCGGATTCAGCTCCTCGTGCAGCCCGTAATACCCTGCACCGGCATTGTTGACCAGCACCGATAATCCCCCGGCAGCCGCAATCTGCTTCACATGGGCACACATCCGCTCTGTATCGAGCAAGTCACAGGCAATGGCATGGTACCCGTCCTGTTCCCACAGGGGATTTCCTGCAAAATCCCTGCCAAACCCATATACCTGATACCCCATGACGCCCAGCCTGCGGCTGATTTCCAGCCCGATGCCCGAAGATGCCCCGGTTACGATGGCTGTTTTCCCATTCTGGCTGCTGTCACTTTTATTCATGATTCTTTCCATAAAAATATTTTGTCTTCCGGCAGTTCCGTTTTCAGTTTTTCCACCAGATACTGCTCCATTTCCTGCCTCAGCCCGTCCGGGTACTGGTAAAACCCGTTCTCCAGCTGGTACGGAAACCATGCAGCCGGTGAATCCGGTGCCTGTTTTCTCATTTTTTTCAGATAATCGCGTGCTATGCGGAAGGTTCCGACGCTGACGTCCGCCAGCTTTTCCATTTCCATGCACCGGAACACTTCCTCCAGCATTGCATCATAATGCGCCTTCCATCCGGGAACATACAAAACCGGGTCAAAGCACAGGCGCACGGATGCACCGGCCCGGACTGCCCGTCCCGCACAGGAAATCCTTGCAGAAAGCGGCGGGGTTCCATGCTCCGACTGCTCCACGGCTGCCTGCGGGGAAAGCGTAAACGCAAAAACCACATTTTCCGGCACCTTACATGTTTCAAAAAACGAATCATTCGCACACTTTGTCCGTATTTCTATTTTCAGCCTGTCCGGATGCCTTTCTGCAAAACGGCACCATGCTTTTGCATATCCCGCAGCCGCTTCCAGTGCCAGCAAATCCGTATCGTATGACACGCACAGATACAGGGACTGGCTTTCCAGCATCCGCTCTGCCTGCGCAAGCATATCCTCGAGATTGACAAATACCACAAGGTTCGCAGACGGATACATGCCCTTTAAATAACAGTATTCGCAGTCATAAATGCAGTTCATGATACAGGATGCATAATAAAAATTTTCATTGCCAAAGCTCTGGCATACCGGAGATCCCCGGTAAAGCAGGCTTCCTTCCTTCTTCGCCAGAATCAGCTTCTGCGAGCGGTGCTGCAGGGTGCAGTTCTGCCCGCTCCTGCAGAAAACATCTTTATAATGGCTGATTTCAATCACGGCTGCGGATGGGAATTTCGCAAGAATCTCCTTCGTCCGTGGATGGCCCGCCACCCTTTTTTCCACATAAATGTGTGAAAAAAACGGCTGAAAACAGCCTTTGCCTGAATTCTTCAAAACACCGCTTCCCTTCTCTTTTATCCCTGCATGGAATACGGTTTTCCCTGCAAAGCTCCCCGATGATGCTTTCATAATCAATTCCTGCCAGCGCCGCATACCGAAGATGCTGGCGCAGCTCATGCTCCATTGTCTTCGAACAGTGCAGGTCCGCACACAGCCTCTGGCACCACCGCTGTACGGCTTTCTCCCTGTGCAGGCTTTTTTCATCCTTCCAGCCGAAGCTGCGTCCGATACGCACCAGCTGTCCGACAAGCCTGAATATTTCTCGTGCATGCCGTTCCATACACTGTGCAGCCATTTCTGCTGACATCCTGATTCCTTCCCCGCAGTCAGAAACGGCTTTTAAAAACAGCATCTGATGCGGTGCCAGAAAATATGCCCCTGCCTGATACACCGCAGCCGCTTCCATATCATACAAATCGGTTTCCAGCGTCCCGGGCTCCGGCCCGCCCGTCCATGGCCGGCTGCCTGTCAGAAGGCTGGCTTCCTCAAATGCATGCCGAAACAGCATATCCGGATAAAATGTTTTTCCCGATGCCTGTGCTGCCAGCTTATGCGCCACAAATATGCCGTCCTTTCGTGTAATGCCTGCGCAGATGCCCGCATTCAGCAGAAAATCCCCTTCTCCCGGTGCGTGCTGCGTCAGGACGCTGCTGACTGCCGCCGCTGCCGCAATTTCGCCAGCTCCCGTGACCGTCAGGCGCATTTGTCCGTTTTCATCCGCAAACTGCTGGAACCGGGTCTGTTCCGCTGCTTTTTTCAAATGATACTGCCTGATAAAAATCTGCGCTTCACAGTACAGCGCCGTAAAAATATAAATCATATGTGGCTGCCATTTCCTTCTTTCCAAAACCGGATGCCATATTCAGAAATAATTGCACGTCATACGGAATTTTCCTGCTCCTGATTTTACCTGATGTACCTGATTTTCCAGACAACTGCCTTGATTTATGTTCAAGAGGAATACTGAAAAGTCAAACCTTTTGTATAGTATAACATCTTTGCCGAAAAAAGTACAGAAATTTCCTGACGGAATTCCCGCCAGGCCAGAAACAGAAGAAGAAAACCTCATTCCCCATTGCATTTTTCCCCCTTTTCCTTTAAACTGTAATCGATAAAAGCCGGCCATTTCCAGCCGGCGGAATTTTGTGATTTTGCAAAGGAGGTAAATATCATTGGAACCATTTCATTTACAGCGCTTTCTTGACGCACATTTAAGGGATTTTCCGGCTGCACTGGCAGAAATCAAAGGCGGCCGCAAGCTAAGCCACTGGATGTGGTACATATTTCCGCAGATTGCCGGGCTTGGCAGGACGGAAATATCTTCGTATTATGCGATTTCAAGCCTGGAAGAAGCAAAAGCATATATGGAAGAACCCATCCTGCATGCGAATATGATGAAAATATGCGAGGCGTTATTAAGCCTGGAATCGGCGGATGCCAGCAGAATATTCGGATTTCCGGATGATATGAAGCTGAAATCTTCCATGACATTATTTGCCGAAGCCTGTCCGCAGCAGGATATCTTCCAGAAAGTACTGGATAAATTTTTTCATGGAAACAAAGACCAGAAAACACTGGAGCTGCTCTAGAGCATGTTTGAAAAATCATTTCCACAAACTGTGAAGCACATCTTACGAAAAGCATTTTTCAAACACACTCCAGGCCCTGCTCATTCGGGCGGACATGAAAAAACCAGAATGGCACTGCCTGCAGTACCATCCTGGTTCCTGAAAGAAATTTAAAAACAGCACGTTTACGGCTTGAAATCATATTTCTGCTTAAAATATGCCATCAGCCTTTCCAGTGCCTTCCGCAGCACCCGGCTCTCCTGGCTGCTGATATTACAGAGAATAAATGCAATCATATCCTGATGAAACTTTTCATGATGCCGGAACGCCTGCATGCCGCGCCCGGTCAGCGTGATATGGACGACCCGCTTATCCTGCTCACTGCGCTGACGCTGCACATAGCCCTTTTTTTCCAGGGAATTCATTGCTTTGGTCAGTGTCCCGGTCGTTACGGACATGGCTTTTGCAATTTCTGTCATCTTTTTCGGCTCGTCTAAGCCAATGGCTTCTATCACATGCATATCATTATAGGTAATGTCCGCAAACTCCTCTGTAATCAGCTTCTTTTCCTCAATTTCCATGATGTACTTAAAAAACTGTACCAGGAGCCTGTTCAGTGTCTGCTCCATTCTGCTGCTTTCCTTTCTGCGCCGGATAAGGGAAATTTCCTGCGTTTTTATCACCAGGACAGCACCGCCGCTCCCCAGGTCAGGCCCGCGCCAAAGCCTGCAAGCACGATTTTGTCTCCGCGCCTGATTCTGCCTTCTTTGTTTACCCTGTCTAACAGCACCGGAATGCTGGCTGCGGAAATATTGCCGCATTCTTCCAGGCACGCCGGGAATTTTTCTGCCGGCTGCTTTAACCGTTTTGCAACCGCATCCAGAATGCGCTGGTTTGCCTGATGCAGTAAAAACAGCGAAACTTCTTCCGGACGTACTCCGGCCGCATCCAGCACCTGGCTGATGCATTTAGGAACCGTGCGCACGGCAAACTTATATACTTCCTGCCCGTTCATCTGGACATACGGATTTTCCGGCTCCTTGTTTGCGAAAGGGCTCTGAAGCGGCCGGCCGGCGCAGGAGAGCACCATGCCCTTTGCTCCGTCAGACCCCTGCACGCCCGCAAGCAGCCCGTCTTTTTCATCTGCACAGACTACGGCTGCGCCGGCACCGTCTCCAAACAGCACACAGGTCGAGCGGTCTGACCAGTCCAGCATTTTGGACAGTGTTTCCGCGCCCGCAATCAGGATTGTGCGGTACATGCCGCTCTGGATATAAGCCTGCGCGGCATTGAGCGCAAAAACAAAGCCTGAACAGGCGGCACACAAATCATAAGCGGCGGCGTTGACCGCACCCAGCCCGCTTTGGATTTCACAGGAAAGCGGCGGCAAAACATGGTCCGGGGAAATCGTGGCAGCAATAATCAGGTCGAGTTCTTCCGGCTGGATTCCGGCTTCTTCGAGTGCCTGCCTTGCTGCATCCACAGACATGCTCCGTGTCGTTTCTTCTACCGCAGCATGCCTGACGCCGATTCCGGTACGGCTGCGAATCCATTCATCCGATGTGTCCATGATTCTGCTCAGGTCGTCATTTGTCACACGCAGGGCCGGCAGGCTGCTTCCTGTTCCAGCGATTCTTGCTCTCATATTTTTTCCTCACTTTTAAAATTTGCGAAACCGCTCATAGCGTTCCCTTGCAAAATCTTCACCGCTTTTTTCTGCCTGGGAAGACAGGTATTCCTTGAGCTGCTTTTTCATGTACTTTGAAATCGTATCTACCGTAACCTCGTCTGCACCGCCGTATTCCGGGATTATCTGCTCAACCACCTGCAGGCTGTACAAATCCTGCGCCGTTATTTTCATCACGCCTGCCGCTTCTTCCGCGCGGCTGGCATCCTTCCACAGAATGGACGCAAAGCCTTCCGGCGACAGCACCGAATACGTCGCATGCTCCATCATCCATACCTGGTTGCCGACTGCGAGCGCAAGTGCCCCGCCGCTGCCGCCTTCCCCGGTCATCATGCAGATAACCGGCACCTTTAATGCAGACATCTCATACAGGTTTCTGGCAATCGCCTCGCCCTGGCCGAGCTCCTCTGCTTCCATTCCGCAGAAAGCCCCTGACGTATTGACAAACGTCACGACAGGACGATGGAATTTCTCCGCCTGCTTCATCAGGCGCAGCGCCTTGCGGTACCCTTCCGGGGAAGACATGCCAAAATTGCGCTGCTTGCACTCCTCAATCGTCGTGCCCTTCTGAATGCCGATAACCGTCACCGGCTGGCCGTCCAGCAGCGCCACGCCGCCCACAACCGCAGGGTCGTCCCGAAACTGCCTGTCGCCGTGAAACTCGATAAACCCGTCAAAAATCCGGCTGATATAATCCATTGCAGACGGACGCGTTACCTGCCTTGCCGCCTTGACCTTTTCCCAGGCGGATTTGCTTTCTGCCTGGGCCATCCGTTCCCGGCAGCGCTCATCCGGCACGGCATCCACGCTTCCGGCTACCGTAAAGGCATGAAAGCTCTGGCTGCTGTGGTGGTATTTTAAAATCCGCGCAAGCGTCTGCTTTAAGTCCTTTCGCTCTACAACCGCATCTGCAAAGCCGTGCTCGAGCTGGAATTCCGCCCGCTGGAAGCCTTCCGGCAGCTTTTCCCCGATGGTCTGCTCAATCACCCGCGGCCCGGCAAAGCCAATCAGGGCACCCGGCTCCGCCAGGATAATATCGCCCAGCATGGCAAAGCTGGCCGTTACGCCGCCCGTCGTCGGGTCTGTCAGCACAGGCACATACAGCAGTCCGGTTTCACTGTGCTTTTTCAATGCTGCGGATGTCTTTGCCATCTGCATCAGCGAAATAATGCCTTCCTGCATGCGCGCACCGCCCGAGCAGCAGAACAGGATAACCGGCAGGCGCATTGCCGTTGCTTTTTCCACGCCGCAGGCAATTTTTTCCCCTACGACATGCCCCATGCTGCCCATCAGAAACCTTGCATCACAGATGCCGACAACCGCCGGTTCGCCGTCAATGCGCGCATAGCCTATCGTTACGCCCTCTTTGAGCTTTGTCTTTTCCTGAATCTCTGCCAGCTTTTCCGGATAGCCCGGAAACTGCAGCGGGTCTGTCTCGCTGACATCCTCAAACCACGGCTCAAAGGTTCCGGCATCTACAATCATGCGGATGCGGTTTTTCGTGCGGATGCGGAAATAATAGCCGCATTCCCTGCAGACATATTTATTTGCAACAGTCTCTGCCTTGGATATGACCGCACCGCACTTTTTACAGTGAAACGTGTCTTTATCCGCCTTATCCTGAGCCTGCCCTGTACTTTCCGAACCATTCCGGCCTGCATTTTCTGCTGCATTTTTATCCGGATTCTGCTCTGTTTGTTCCGGCATGCTCCCGTCCGGCTGTACGGCTGCATTCTGCTCTGCGGCCTCCGGCGTACTGAAGCCCTCATTTTTTACTGCTTCGTCTGTATTTTTCTCCGCCCTGCGATTGCGCAGCCTGCCTTTATTCTGGCGGAAATCATAATCGAGTACCGGCACGCCCTGTTCTTTTAATAAACGGTTCCGTTTCCTGTTTTCATTCCATCTGCTTATCCACATGATTCATCTGCCCCGCTTCCTATTGCAAACATGATTTCCGCAGAAGCCGCCAGCTTTCCGCCTGCCGATGCCGTGCCTTTTCCGATTCCGACCGGGCCTTTGACCTTTACGATTTCGACTTCCAGCTCCAGCACATCGCCCGGAACAACCTTCTGCTTAAATTTTGCACTGCTGATACCCGCAAAGTAGGCCGTCTTTCCCTTCATTTCCGGCTGGGACAGCATGGCTACGGCACCCGCCTGTGCCATCGCTTCCACAATAAGCACGCCCGGCATGACCGGCTCGCCCGGAAAATGGCCCGCAAAATACGGCTCGTTATAGCTGACGCACTTTCGTGCCACAGCCCTTTTTCCCGGCTCCAGTTCTTCCACGGTATCTAACAGCATAAACGGCTGCCTGTGCGGGATAATTTCCATAATCTGGGATGCATTCAGCAAAGACATCTGGTTTCCTCCATTCATCTGGTTTTTTATGTATCATCTGCTACAGCCCTGACTCTGGCAGATTCGCGCTGCTTTTCCATGACAGGCAGGACTGTATTTATGCTTCATGCTTTGACAGTGCAAGCGTCGCATTGTGTCCGCCGAATCCAAGGGAATTGCTTAACGCATGGCGCACTTCTTCTTCATACGGCTCTTTGCAGTAATCCAGGTCCAGCTCCTCGTCCGGCGTCGTATATCCTACAGTTGCATGAATATAGCTTTCCTGGATTTCCTTTACGCAGGTGACAAATTCAATCGCGCCCGCTGCCCCGAGCAGATGCCCGATCATGGACTTGGTTGAATTAATCCGGATGTTCTGCGCATGGCTTCCAAACGCAAGCTTAATGGCCCTTGTCTCAAACAGGTCATTGTGGTGCGTCGCTGTGCCGTGTGCATTGATATAAGTAATGTCTTCCGGTTTCAGCCCGGCATCTGCAAGCGCATTGGTCATAGCCCTTGCCGCCCCTGCCCCGTCTTCTGCCGGGGATGTGATATGGAAGGCGTCAGAAGAACATCCATACCCGGTTACTTCCGCATAAATATGTGCCCCGCGCTTTTTCGCATGCTCCAGTTCTTCCAGAACGACAATGCCTGCGCCTTCGCCCATGACAAAGCCGCTGCGGTCTTTATCAAACGGAAGCGAGCAGCGTGCCGGGTCTGTTTCCGCAGAAAGTGCTGTCAGCGCTGTAAATCCGGCAATTCCAACCGGGGTCACACAGCTTTCGCAGCCGCCTGCCACCATAATGTCCGCATCCCCGTACTGAATCGTGCGGAATGCTTCCCCGATGCTGTTCGTGCCGCTTGCACAGGCCGTTACGACGTTCATGCTCTTGCCCTTTAACCCATAGGCAATCGACACATTGCCGCTGGCCATATTGGAAATCATCATCGGTACAAACAGCGGATTTACACGGGACGGCCCTTTTTCCAGCAGCTTTTTATGCTCCCGTTCTATCGCCTGCAGGCTGCCGATGCCGGAGCCAATCACGCACCCGGCGCGGTATGCATCTTCCCTGTCCATATCAATGCCTGCGTCTTCGATTGCTTCTTTTGCTGCTGCCATGGCATACTGGGCAAACAGCTCCATGCGTTTTGCAGATTTAAAGTCCATGTAGTTTTTGGCTTCAAAACCCCTGACTTCTGCTGCCAGCCGGCATTTATAGCCTTCCGGGTCAAAATGTGTAATCGGCGCAAAACCGATTTTCTGCTGTTTTACCGAATTCCAGAATTCATCCACATTCAGTCCGATTGGCGTAACCGCGCCCATGCCGGTTACTGCTACTGTGCGTTTCATTTTCATTCTCCTCCATTTTTCCAATCCATACAGCTGCCCGTACCCGCAGCTGAACCGCCATCCCGCACTAAATCGCCATTCCGCCGTCCACGCTTAACACCTGCCCGGTCATATAAGAGGACTGGCCGGACGCCAGAAACAGCACCACGTCCGCAATTTCTTCCGGCTGTGCGCTGCGCCTGAGCGGAATCTGCTCCAGCATCTGCGCTTTCACCTTTTCAGGAAGGGCGTCCGTCATATCCGTCTGGACAAATCCAGGCGCAACCGCATTGACTAAAATCCCGCGCGGCGCCAGCTCCCTGGCCACGCTTTTCGTCAGTCCGATAACACCGGCCTTGGAAGCGCTGTAATTTGCCTGCCCTGCATTTCCCAGAATGCCGGAAACGGAAGTAATATTGATAATCCTGCCGCTGCGCTGCTTTAACAGATACCGGGACGCATGGCGGATGGTATTAAACGTGCCCTTCAGGTTGACTTCCAGCACACGGTCGTAATCCTCCTCGGACATTTTCATCAAAAGCCCGTCCTTTGTAATGCCGGCGTTGTTGACAAGAATATCCAGCCTTCCGCTTTTTTGGATAATTGTTTCTATCATCTGCGCACAGGCATCAAAATCAGCCACATTGCACTGCAGGGCCTCTGCCCGGCCGCCGTTTCGGATAATTTCTTCCACGGCTTCCTGCGCCGCCTCTTTCGAGCCCTGGTAATTCAGGTACACATAAGCGCCCTGCCCGGCCAGCCTGAACGCTGCCGCACGGCCGATGCCCCTGCCTGCGCCCGTAACTAATGCAATTTTATCGGTTAACATAAGCTTCCAAATCCTCCGGCTTTTCAATATGGTATACGGCCGCATCCCGGTTAATTTTTTTCACAAAACCGCTTAACGTATGGCCCGGGCCGATTTCCACAAATTCGTCCGCCCCT
>CAJTSV010000076.1 GCA_910579075.1 uncultured Eubacterium sp. | reverse complement strand
AGCGGACAGGGCATTGAAAAGGCTGCTTTCAGATATTGCTTGATGTTACGGATTTTCGTCGTGTTCTCCCGCATACAGTCAGGCACAAAGCGGATATGCTGGCTGTCCAGTTTCATAAACCTGGATTTCATAAACTCTGCCAGGCAGTCGTCCCCCGCAGGGAGAGGGGTCAGGGGAAAGGATAGGTCAAGCGGTTTATAGCTTCCATGCCGCCGCCCGTCGTTACCCATACCATTTCTGCGAATGGCTGTGTGATTACCCCAGCTGCAAGGTTTATCTTATCCTTGCCAATTTCGCCGGACGGGAGTATAATACCCTTGTCTAAAAGCTCATTTTTCGTGTCGTCCTTCTTGTTCTGCTGCAGCCAGTCCTTATAAAGTGCTGATGCAGTGCTGTTATGGCCAGTATAATTTTGTTAAGCGCAGATAAAATTATGCTATGGCCAGTGTTAAGCTTTGATGCAGATAAGAAAACAGGCATGCCAGAAGTTTTTATCATGTAAAGCATTCGAAAAACAGCCCCGGTTATCCAGCGTTCGGAAAAGCAGAGAAAAAACTTCTCATTCCGCATTCGGGAAAGCAGAGAAAAAAACTTCTCATTCCGCATCCGGGAAAACACAGGAAAAATTCGTTCATTCATTTTCCGGGAACCCGCATATAAAAAGGATTCCAGCGTTTAACATAAATAAATAACTTTACATAAAGATTTAGGAGGAACAAAATGAATACATCTATTATAGGGGGAGCAGACGGGCCCTCAGCTATATACCTGGCTGGAAGCATTGGAGATATGTTTGCTGTTCCTGCAGCTTTTATCCTGATTTTCTTTTATGGAATCTATCTGGCAAAGCTGTCTGCGCAAAGAAGACAGGGCATTCAGACGGTTCAGCTTGGGCGCGGCGAAAAACCGGCACGCAGGACGGAGAGCCTGCTGCGGGCGGCATCGGTGCTGGCTGTTCTGGTACAGATTCTTTCGATTGTACTGGAATGGAACGGGATGCCGTCCGCCGTCAGGATGGCAGGCATTTTAATTGGAAGCCTGGGGGATATCGTGTTTCTGATGGCAGTGCTTGCTATGAAAGACAGCTGGCGTGTCGGAATCCCGCAATCCGGCCAGACAGAGCTTGTGACGGCAGGGATTTACCGTTATAGCAGAAATCCGGCGTTTCTCGGCTTTTATCTGATGTATGCGGGGATTCTGCTGGCGTATTTTAACTGGGTGCTGCTTGCCGTTACGGCCTGGGCCGTGCTTATGCTGCATTTGCAGGTATTGCAGGAGGAAGCATATTTAAAGGATGTGTTTGGGGAGAAATACACGGCCTATCAGGCAGAAACCTGCCGCTATTTTGGCAGGAAACGCTAGCTTTTTGACAGAACATGTTCTATAATGAAATTGCAGTCAGATACTGATTTTCAGGAAAGGAGACGGTTTTTATGAAACGAACAAAGCATGCCATTCTTGCAATTGCACTTGCCGGAGCAGTGTCTTTTGCCCCGACAGCTGTTTTTGCACACGGGCATCATGGCGGCGGCCATTGCGGCGGCTACTCCGCAAATTATTATTACTGTGGCGGACACAGCGCCCATACACACAGCGGGGGAGTGTGTCCTTATGCAGATGATTATTATTACTGCGGCGGGCACGCTGCCCATACCCATTCCAACGGAGTGTGTCCTTATGCATATTCTTCTAACCGGACTACGGTTCGCCTGGTGCAGAGGACGCTTAACAGCTGCGGCTATTCCTGCGGGACAGCAGACGGCGTAATGGGAACAAAGACAAAGAAGGCTTTAAAGAAATTCCAGAGGGATAACGGCTTAAAAGCAGACGGCATTATCGGACAGCAGACACTGGATGCACTTGGAATTTAAAGCAGGCGGGTTTCAGCAGGGAGTTTCATACAAATCCTATTCGCGAAGCGAATTTAAGATGGATTTGCGAAGGTTACTGGTCACGGAGTGAACAGTAACGTCATAAACGCGGCTGCCATGCATAAAATGGTATAAATGCTTTGCATCAGGCCAATAAAATGAAACAGGAATGTTATAAAGCAGCTGCCTATCTCAGACTGAGCCGTGACGAGGAAGACCCGGATGGAAAAATAGCGGAAAGCAGCAGCATCCGTTCCCAGAGAGACATGATATGTGCTTATGCCAGAAAGCACGATGATATTAAAATCTGCGGTTTTTACGTGGATGAAGGGTGGTCAGGCGTATCGTTTGAGCGTCCGGCATTTACGCGGATGATGGAAGATATTGTATCTGGCAGCATTAATTGCGTGATTGTAAAAGATTTGTCCAGGCTGGGACGGGATTACATCGAGGCCGGGAGGCTGGTTCAAAAGACCTTCCCGGCTTTTTCTGTGCGCTTTGTTTCGCTGACTGACCAGTATGATTCGCTGACCGCGGGTTATCAGGAAACATCGCTGATAATTCCAATCAAAAATTTTGTCAATGACGCTTACAGCAGGGATATTTCGATAAAAGTCAGAAGCTGCTTAAAGGCAAAACGGGAAAAAGGGGAATTTACCGGGGCCTTCTGCCCATACGGATATGAGAAAAGTGAAAACAGAAATATACTTATCCCGGACAGATATGCAGCATGCATTGTAAGACAGATTTTTTACTGGAAAATGGAAGGATATAGCTGCGCAGCCATTGCAGAAAAGCTGGACGCATATGGCATTCTGGCACCGGCGGATTATAAAAAATGCAGGGGTGAAAATTTTGAGACCGGTTTTGCAAAAAAAGCCGGAGCCGGCTGGACAGGAATGGCGGTAAAACGGATTCTTACGAATGAAATATACTGTGGCGTGCTTATACAGGGGAAACGGGAAAAAGTAAATTATAAATTAAAAAAAGTAAAGCAGAAAAAGGAAGAAGACTGGGCACGCACAGAGCAGGCCCATGCGCCTGTCCTGTCCAGGGAAGACTATCTGCTTGTACAGGAATTGTTACAATCATGCGGACGGCCGTGCGGATATGGCAAAAAGGCGCACAAATACAGCGGACTTGTATTCTGCGGGGACTGCGGCGCTCCCATGATACTGCGTCCTGGAAGGTATCAGGGGCAAAAGACGCTGCACCTTGTCTGCGCAAACGGCAACCGGAATGCCGGGTGCACCAGGCACAGCATTTCCTGGGAAATTCTGGATAACCTCGTGCTTGCCGGGCTGCGCCTGCAGGTTTTCATATGCACGGAAACATGCAGCAGGGTGGCAGCAGGAAGACGGCAAGACGGCTGCCATTTAGAAAAATCCGGTCCTGCACAGGAAGGCTGCTGTGCAGAAAGTTTCAGCTGTGCAGGCAAACATGCACAAAAATCCGGTTCTGCACAGGAAGGCTGCCGTGCAGAACCAGACATCTGTGCTGTTTTTGAACAGGAAATCAAACAGATGTCTGCATATGCCAAGCGCTGCCGGCTGCTCTGTGACGCACTGCGGGAAGACTGGAAACAGCAGCTGGTCTCAAAGGAAGATTATGAGGACTTTCTGGAAATCTATACAAAAGAGCATGCGCATCTGTGCCAGGCTGTGCAAAGGCAGCGGCAGTTCGTGAAGGAGCTGCGTGAGAGTAAAGCTGCCAGCCATGCACTGCCGGAATCTATTATGGAACAGCGAAAGCTTGTAAAAACAGGCCGCATGCTGCTGCTTGCATTTGTAAAAAAAATCTGTATTTATGAGGACAGGAGGGTCTATGTGCAGTTCCGGTTCCGGGAAGGGTTTTCCAGGGAAGGGCAGGATATTTTCGGCGGGGATTTATGCCAGGCTGTCGGTTGCAGGCAGCAGCCGCAAACAGGAATCGATTGAAACACAGATAGAGATGGCAGAAGCCTTTATCCGGGAGCAGGACGACATTATGCTGCGTGGCTGCTATACAGATCTTGGAAAATCCGGCATGGATTTTAACCGCGAAGGATTTGAGCGCATGATGCAGGACGTATACCGCGGCAGCATCGACTGCATTGTGGTAAAAGACCTGTCCCGGTTCGGGCGCAATCATATCGAAACCGGAAATTATATCGAAAAGATATTTCCGCTTCTCGGAGTCCGCCTGATTGCACTGGCGGACTGTTTTGACAGCATGAAGCCGGACAATGCGGAAGATTTGCAGGCAGAGGCGGTTTCGGTAAACCTGAAAAACCTGGCTAATGAAATGTATGCAAAGGACATCGCGCAGAAAGTGAAATCTGCCAAGCGCGCCAGATGGGAGCAGGGCAGCTATACGGGCGGAATTGCGGCGTATGGCTACCGGGCAGAATGGATGGACGGAAAAAAGTGCCTGTTCCCGGAAGAAGAAACGGCGTGGATTGTAAAAAAAATATACGGGCTTTTTTTATCCGGCCAAAATATGAAAGAAATTAAAACATGGCTGTATGGCCGGAATATACGCCGGCCGAAGGATTACCGCAGATGCGGACAGGTATACTGGGAAGAAAGCGGTGCGCAGGAATGGTCGTCCGGGACAATTAAATCTATACTTACGAATCCGGTATATACAGGATGTCTGGTACAGGGACTTGCCTGTGGCAGAAACCGGGAAGGGCGCAGGCGTCATGCGCTGGATGATGGCGACTGGGATGTGCGGGAACACACGCATGAAGCGCTTATCAGCATGGAAATGTTTCTTGCAGCGGCGGTCAGGTTTGAGGAAAACGCCAAATACAGCAATAAAAAGGGATTTTCCAGGACAGTTCCGCTGGAACCGGATTTATTTGACGGACTGCTTTACTGCGGGCAGTGTGGTGCCAGAATGCACCGGAAATATTATGTCAGGCAGTTCAGTTCGGGTGACAGAATCAGGCAGTATTCGTATGAGTGTCCGGGGAGCGGCCGCACAGATGCCTGCCAGTGTCCGAAAAAGAGGATTTCTGCCCGGGTACTGGAAAAGCTGGCCAGGGAAGCAGTCCGCCAGGCGGCCTGTTTTGGCACGATGCATCCGGCAGCCTGTCTGGAAAAAGAAATCCTGGGCGGAGCACAGAATCAGGCATATGCCGCACAGCTGCAGGAAATTGACCGCAGAATGAGCCAGATACGGATGAAGGGCAGCAGGCAGTACCAGAAATACCGCAGCGGCCGGATAAGCCGTGAGAAATTTTTAAAAGAAAAAGAACAAAACGACAGCCGCACAGCTGCACTGGAAGCAGAAAAAGCAAAAGCCATCCTGTCCCGGGAGCATGCGGCTGGCCGGGCAGCGGCAAACAGCCGACAGGTGTGCAGCCTTCTGTCTGGCGGCACGGACTGGGAGCTTTCAGAAGGGCTGCTTCAAGCCCTGATACACCGGATAGAAATTTTCCCGGATAACCGTGTGAAAATAACGTTCCATTTCCGCCAGCCATTTTAAATGCCGCAACGGAACCAAACCGGGCCTTTCGTATAGGATAGCATAAAGAAGTTGTTTTTCCGGATGGCGGAAAAAGAAAGTGTTTTTATGTCCCAAAAACAGCCATGGCGTATCGCAGCCTATATGCGGCTTTCAAAAGAAAACCATAACGGGGGGGGAAGCCGAAAGCAGCAGCATTTCCACACAGCGCATGATAATCGAACGCTTTGCCAGTGAGCATTTTTCCGATTATCAGTTAGAAGAATACATAGAAATGTAACCGGCTGATTTGATACAAATCCGTCCTGCCATCCTGTGCAGGCATACAGACAGGCTTCTGCTCATAAAATGCCAGAAAAAGCAGCATGGCAGGCGTATGTCAAAAATCAGAAAAATAGAAGCAAAAGAGCCGGATATAAAAAAGCGCCGCAAAACAGCGGCTTATGCGCGCGTTTCCATGGAGACAGAGCGCCTTTCGCATTCGTTTCAGGCACAGACAGCGTATTACGAAAACCGGATAAAGTGCAACCCGCAATGGGAATATGCCGGCGTTTATACGGATTTCGGAGTCAGCGGGACGACGACAAAAGGGCGCAGCGGATTCCGGCGGCTGCTTGCAGACTGCGAAGCAGGCAGCATTGACCTTGTGCTGGTAAAAAGCATATCCAGGTTTGCCAGAAATACGGCAGACCTGCTGTCAGCTGTCCGCCGCCTGAAAGAGCTTGGAACGGAGGTCTGGTTTGAAAAAGAAGGCATCCATACATTTTCCGGGGAAGGGGAGCTGATGCTTTCCGTGATGGCATCTTTTGCGCAGGAAGAATCCCGTTCGATATCGGAAAATTCCAAATGGGGCATCCGGAAAACCTATCAGGACGGCACAGACGGCGTGCGCAACAAACGGGTATTCGGTTACCGCTATGACGGGCAGGCCTATGTAAGAAAGGAAGACGAAGCGCAAATTGTGCGGTACCTGTTTGAAGCTGCCGCGGCCGGGACAGCCCCGGGTGTCCTCTTAAAAGAGCTGAAAGAACGGGGAATCCGCAGCATTAAGGGGAACTGCATCAGCTGCAGCGGCCTGAAAGGAATATTGCGCAACGAAATTTATATCGGAGACCGCAGGCTTCAAAAAACATACGTGTCCGACCCCATCCGCCACAGCCGGGCGTTAAACCGCGGCGAGCTGCCGCAGTATTATCTGTGCGGCTGCCACGAACCGATAGTCAGCAGGGAGACATTTTTAAAGGTACAGGAACAATTAAACAGGCGGGCAGCATCCGTGCCGTCTTATCCGTTTACCGGAAAAATCAGGTGCGGCATCTGCGGGAATTTTTATACCAGAAAAAAAGTACGAAAGAACGGCAGGGAGTATGCATACTGGATATGCAGGAGCAAAAAAGAAAGCGGGGCTTCCTGCAAAAGCGTGAATTTCCGGGAAGATGAGCTGGAACGCATGTTTGCGCGGATGCTTGGGACTGACAAATTTGACCGGGATGTTTTTGAGGAGAAAGCCGGGCAGGCAGCTGTGCTTGCAGACGGAAGCCTGCAATTCATGGGCACAAAATAGGATTAGACTTTTTCTGCTTTTTCTGATAGAGTATATGCAGAGGCAGCAGGAAAGCTTCCGGCTGCAAAAAAATCAGAAGCCAGCCGTAAAATTTCCTGTTTCAGGATTTGCGGCGGCTTTTTTCAGAAAGGCAGTACCAATGAGTGAACATATTGAATTTTGTAAAGGCGGCGGATGCACGGCAAAGCTGGGGGCAGGAGTTCTTGCGCATGTGCTGGAGCGGCTGCCAAAAGGGCCTTTGGACAAAAACCTGATAATTGGGTATGACAGCCGGGATGATGCGGCAGTTTACCGGATTTCGGATGATGTGGCAATCGTGCAGACGCTGGATTTTTTTCCGCCGATGTTAGATGACCCTTATGTGTTTGGAAAAATTGCCGCTGCGAATGCCCTGAGCGACGTTTATGCAATGGGCGGGGATGTGCGGACGGCTTTGAATATCGTCTGCTTTCCGGAAGACATGGACCTGAATGTGTTAGGGGAAATTATGCGCGGCGGCTCTGAGAAGGTGCAGGAAGCCGGCGGCACCCTGGCCGGGGGACATTCCATTGCAGATGACAGTGTCAAATACGGCCTGTCTGTAACGGGTGTTGTGCATCCGGAGCGCATTTATCCGAATAACCAGGGGCAGCCGGGGGATGTGCTGATACTGACAAAGAAGCTTGGCACCGGCATTATCTGTACGGCAAACCGCATCGGGGAAGCGTCCCGGGCTGCGATGGAAGAAGCCGTGGCATCCATGACGGCCTTAAACAGGCGGGCTTCGGAAATCTGCCGTGGCTTTGACATCCATGCCTGCACGGATGTCACGGGGTTTGGCTTTCTCGGACACCTGCATGAAATGATGGACGGGCGTCATTCCTGTGAAATTTATGCAGACAGGGTGCCGGTCATGCAGGAAGCGCTGCATTATGCGGACGAGTTTTTCCTGACAGCGGCCGGGCAGAAAAACCGCAATTACCTGGAAAAACATGTCCGTTTTGACGGCATACCGTTTGCCATGGAAGAAGTGCTGCTTGACCCGCAGACTTCCGGCGGCCTTCTGATTGCCGTACCATCCGGACAGGCCGCAGGGCTGCTTGCAGAGCTTCAAAAAGAGGGGCTTGCGGCAGAAGCAGCCGGAATTATCCGGGAAAAAGCATCTGTAGAGATTTCCGTGTTAACATAAGCATTTACAGACGGGGGCATTTATGAGAAAAAAAGAACGCAGGCTGGTCGTAACCTTTCATACAGCCGCAGATGCCATGGAAATGGAGCAGGCGTGCAGGCAGCAGAACGTGCCCGGGCGGCTGATTCCCCTGCCGCGCGAAATTTCTGCCGGATGCGGCCTGGCCTGGTGTGCGGGGCCGCAGCATCTGGAAGCCATACAGGCCGTGATGCGAAAAGCCGGGATTTCACAGGAGGATGTGTGCAAATGCATGGTGTAACCGACATGATTTATCTGGACAATGCAGCCACGACGCTGCAAAAGCCGCCCGGGACCATACAGGCCGTAACAGAAGCGATGTGCTCGCTTGGCAATGCCGGGCGGGGTGCGCATGAAGCGACGCTGGGCGCTGCACGGGTGGTTTTTGAAGCCCGCAGGGTGCTGGCGGATTTTTTCCATGCTCCCAGCCCAAAGCAGATTGCTTTTACAGCCAATGCTACCGAAAGCCTGAACACTGCCATCAAGGGGATTTTAGAGCCCGGAGACCATGTGATTACAACGGCGCTGGAGCATAATTCCGTGCTCCGGCCTTTGTATGAAATGGAAAAGCGGGGCGTGGCAGTAACGGTTGTGCCCGGTGATTCCAGGGGGCGGGTACGCCTTTTGGATTTTGAACAGGCTGTGCGGCCAAATACCAGGGCCATTATCTGCACGCATGCTTCCAATGTAACCGGAAATGTAACAGATATTTTAAAAATCGGGGAAATTGCCCGTTCGCACCGGATTCTTTTCTGTGTGGATGCGTCCCAGACGGCTGGCGTCATTCCGGTGGATGTGCAGAAAATGAACATCGATATTTTGTGCTTTACCGGACACAAAAGCCTGCTTGGCCCGCAGGGAACCGGGGGCATTTATGTGCGGGAGGGCGTATCGGTGCGTCCCCTGAAATCAGGCGGAAGCGGCGTGCAGTCTTACCGGAAGGAGCATCCGCCCCAGATGCCCGCGGCACTGGAAGCAGGCACGCTAAACGGGCACGGCATTGCCGGGCTGCGTGCGTCGGTTTCCTATATTCAGGAGACCGGAATCGATGCAATCCGGGAAAAAGAGCTGCGCCTGATGAACCGTTTCCGGAAAGGCATTCAGGATATTCCGGGCATCCGTATTTACGGCGATTTTGATGCAGCGCTGCGCTGTCCGATTGTATCGTGGAATCTGGGGGATTATGATTCTGCCAGCGTCAGCGATGAGCTTTTTTATCATTACGGTATTGCCGTGCGGCCGGGAGCGCATTGCGCCCCGCTGATGCACCAGGCGCTTGGAACGGCAGAACAGGGCACCGTGCGGTGCAGCTTTTCCTATTTTAATACCGATGAGGAAATTGACGCTGCTGTTGCGGCAGTGCGGGAAATGGCGGAAACTTGAAAAATTATAAAGTTAAATTATGAATAAAATAATCTGGTACTCCATCCGGCCAGAAATTGAAATATGAGACTGCCTGTTTGGCACCATTGCATTGCTGGAATTTCTGACTGGACGGGGTACCGGAACACAGGAAAAATTTAACAGGATTGGAGAAAACAAATGGAAAGAAAAACAGTTGACGCGAAGGGGCTTGCCTGCCCGCTTCCGGTTGTGAAAGCAAAAGAAGCGGTAAACAGCTTCCGCGGGGAAGGCATCCTGACCGTGCTTGTTGATAATGAAATCGCAGTGCAGAACCTGCAAAAGTTTGCTGCCCAAAAAGGGCTGCATGCAGCTGGCGAAAAGAAAGCAGATAAAGAGTATGAAGTAACCATACAGGTACCGCAGGCTTTTTTATCTGACTCCGCTGCGCCTGTTATTCAGGAGCCGGAAGAAGCGTCCTGCAGCCCGGATGCCAGAAAAAAGGGCATGCTTGTGGTGCTTTCTGCAAATGTGATGGGATATGGGGACGAAAAGCTTGGAAAATCCCTGATGAAAGCGTTTGTGTTTGCGCTGGCGAAGCAGGATGTCCTGCCGGAAACCGTGCTGTGTTATAATTCCGGGGCATACCTGACCTGTGAAGGTTCGGATTCCCTGGAAGATTTCAGGGAGCTGGAAGCAGAAGGCGTCCAGATACTGACCTGCGGGACATGCCTGGATTTTTATGGAATCAAAGATACACTGGCTGTCGGCACAGTTACAAATATGTATGATATTGTGGAAAAAATGGAACAGGCTGTAACGATTGTGCGTCCGTAAAAAAGTTTGCAATCAGCCTTGCATCATAAAGACAGAATGATTCAAAATATACCGGCTGGGAAAGGTTTCCTGCCGGTTATTTTTGGATGAAAATCAAGTTTTGCTCCATTGTTTTTTCAGTCCGGGTTTTTTATAATGTTTTCAGGAGGGAAAACAGATGAAGGAAATCCATCTTGGACAGGTTTTAACAAAAAAACGCCGCAGGCTTGGAATAACACAGGACGAGCTGGCTTTGTATATGGGCGTGTCAAAAGCGGCTGTCTCAAAGTGGGAGACAGGCACAACTTATCCCGATATTACACTGCTTCCCAGGCTGGCCGGTTATTTTCATATCAGCATTGACGAATTGATGGGATATACCCCTCAGATGACACGGGAAGAAATACGAAAGCTTTACCGCCAGCTGTCGGAAGAATTTGCCTCACAGCCAATCGGGCAGGTGCTTGTGCATTGCCGGGAGATTGCAGAAAAATATGCTTCCTGTTTTCCGCTTCTGTATCAGATTGGCAGCTTGTATGTAAATTATGGTGCAATGGCCGGGGAACAGGAAAAAACCAGAAAGATTTATGAGGATGCCAGGGAATTATTTAAGCGTGTAAAAACAGGAACCGATGATATTGATCTGGCAAAGCAGGCTTTGAATATGGAAGCGCTGTGCATGCTGCTGTTAAACCGCCCGAAAGATGTGCTGGATTTGCTGGGACAGCCGGATTGTTCCATGACAGCGCCGGAACCATTGCTGGCATCAGCGTATCAGATGCTTGGCAGCCTGAAACAGGCAGAGGGAATTCTGCAGACCGGTATTTATTACCATATGCTGGTAATCATGAATCTGTTTTCTGTTTATCTGGGGCTCTGTCTGGATGATGCGGGACGTTTTCATGAAATATACCAAAGAGCCATGCATATGTCCGCTGTCTTCGGGCTGGAAAAGCTCCATCCGGGAATGCTTCTGAGTTTTTACCTTACCGCTTCCAGGGGATTTATGAAACTGGGTGATACGGAAAAAGCGCTGGAAGTGCTCGAACAATATGCGCTTCTGGCAGCTGGAAATATATATCCCCTGCATCTGAAGGGTGACCGTTTTTTTGATTTGATTGATAACTGGCTGGAACATACGCTTGTTCTTGGAGATGCGCTTCCACGGGATTCCCGGACAATCCAGAAAAGCCTTGTGGATGCCGTGGAACACAGCAGGGTATTTTTACCGCTTCAGAACCATCCGCAGTTTCAGGGTATCATTCGAAGACTGAAATCAATTGCGCCGGGGAACGCTGATAAAGAGGTTTCACATGATTCGGAAACAATTAAAAAAAATAGCCGGTGAGAATTTTACAGGAAATCATGCAAAACTGGAAGGAGTTAATTTTGGCATTATTCTTTTGATGTTCCTGTGTTCCGGCGTGATGCTTTTCTTTTTTCCGCAGGAAATACCCATTCTTCATAACGGAGCCCGGGACTATCTGCTTCCCGCCGCGCTCGGAGTCTGGCTGTTCCCGATGACTGCTTTAATCATCAATCTTTCTTTTCTGAGGCAGAACCGCCTGACCAAATTTAACAGTGTGTTTTTTGTGATTTTTCTGGCAGTTATGATGTTTTTTTATATCAGCCTGATATAAAAGTCCGGGTGAAAAAGATATGTTAGGCAAAATTTTATGCAGACGTAAAAGTTCCTTTGTTGAAAAAGCATCGTTTGCCATGATGGGGATTTATGCAGGCTTCCTGCCCTGGTACGCAGTGACCCGGTATGAGCGGGAACGGATGGATGATTACGGGATGTTCGTTTTTCTGCTGTCGGTATTTGTCTGTGCGTGTCTGGCATATCCGATGATTCTTTTTTGTGCCGGCAGCCGGTTATTCGCCGTACAGATGTTTTCCGCCTGCCTGGCGGTGAGCTGCCTGACGGACTTTGCCGTAATACTGTTACTGGTTCTAAGCAGCAGCATGGGTACCGGCCGGATAGCGGGATATGTTTTTGCTATGCTCCAATCGGTTTTACGGCTGGCTCTGCCTGTATTTGCCGGAAATATCATTGCGTTTTTATTTATACACCCGGATTTGCCGGAATGGACAGACAGAATCAGCCCTGCACATATGTTACGATATACAGTTCCATCCGCGGCCGTACTTGGAATGCTTACAGCAATAGTTTTTAAATACAGATATGCAAAAGGATATCTTAACATGCAGAACTTTTCTGGCCAGGCTTTTTTTTAACGGGATTTAAGCGCAAAGATTACACACCCTTATGTTTTGATGGAATGGAAACGCATATGCTGGAACAAGCAGGAATTCTTTTGTGCAGGCTTTAAAAATATCGTAACGGTTATCGTGTTATGCCGCCTGCTGGTTCAAAATCCGGGGCAGGCTGCCTGGGGAGGGGACGGTGTGGCAGAGCTGTTTCTTCTGGCTGTCTGCTGCGGGATGAATCTCATATCTGCGGCCGCGTATTCCAGTGACCCGAACAGACGGTGCTATGCATTTCTGCCGGTTTCTCCAAGACGGATTTTTCTGTGGAAAACACTGTCTGGATTTTTTTGGAATGAACTGCTGGTCATTCTTTTTGGACTGGCCATTATCCTGAGAAAAGAGATTTCGGTGCCGCACGCCTGCGGGCTTTTTCTGTACGGGACGCTGATGAATTATGCCTGTTCCTGGTTCGGGGTATTTTTGGATTTTAAAATGCCGCGGACATCAGGCAGCACAAAGAAACTGCTGCATGGGAATACAAGCAGGGTGCTTGTTCTGGCTGTATCAGCTGCAATCATAACAGGGGAATATTATCTGGCAAGACAGAAGGCAATCCCTGTTTCGCTGCTTTGTTTGTCTGTTGTGGTAAGCATCGGTATTTTTCTCCTGGAAATTTGCATTCTGATATGTTGCAAAGGAGCTTTTTATGATACAGATAAATCATCTGTCAAAGAAATACGGCAGTAAAATAATATTGGAACAGGTGTGCTGCCAGCTGGAAAATCATCGCATTTATGGACTGGCCGGTGTGAACGGCGCTGGAAAATCTACATTGCTGCAGGCGATTGCGCAGCCGGAAGTCATCGATAGCGGAAATGTAAAAGTGGACGGCATAGACAGCCGGGTTTTTGAATCCAGATATCATTTTTTCTATATTCCGGACAATATTTTATATCCGGCCTTTGCGATTCTGTTATTTTTATGGATAAGCAGAACGTAACCGTTTATTCCTGTTTCAGCCTGACATAAATGCCGGCACTGCTTTTATCAAAAGGCAGGGCCGTTTTTGCCTGGAAAATTTCACGCCAATTTCACACGCTCTTTACACAGGCATCACTGTATTTGTATAAGCTTGCCTTAACAAAAACAAAAGAAAGCCTGCGAAGGGGCAGGCACTGGAAAACAGGCATCGCAGATGTATGGGAAGGGGGATTTTTTTATGGGGAAAAGCTTTTGCTTCTTGTTCTTTATACCCTGTACGTGAACTTTGGGTATCTGAAATTTATGGACGCTCAGATATACAATGTGTACCTGTATGACCCGGCAGATACACAGGCAGCGGTTTCTGACCTGGTTCAGCGGTTTTTTTCGAAAGATGAACTGGATGCGGTTTTGCTTGACGATACCAATGGCGCTGGCATAGATGCCAGCATCGGAAAGCCGCGGCTTGTGTTCTATAAAGGAACAGAGCATGCTGACCGGCACCGGGCTGACTACGCTCTTTCTCTCCTGCAGCCGTCAGGACATCACAGTGCCGTGGTAATTGGTTCCAATACGCCGGAGCAGAAGGCGAGGAAAGAAATCACCTGTGAACTTCTGTTTTTTGAAATTTCTGCTGTCGGATTTTTAGGAATTGCCACTGTGCTGTTTAAGGAAAAAAGCATGGGCGTTATCCGTGTTCATGCGATTCTGCCTTTGCAGAAACATCTGTTTATCCTGTCCAAGCTGGTTATCTTCCTGCTCTCCGACCTGGTGTTTGCATTACTGCTCACCGTGCTGAACGCCGGAGCCTGCGATGCCATATCCATATTGCCTGCGGTGCTGCTTCAAACGGCGCTTTTGTCCCTGATTATGGCCTTAACCGGACTGATTTGCGTCCTGCTTTTAAAAGACTTCCGGCAGTTTACACTGGCTTATCTTCTGATTGCCATTTTTATGGCATCTCCGGTGTTTTTGTCTGCAAACACCGCGGTAAAGCTGGATTGGATATATTTTCATCCATTTTATCACATTTACATGGGCCTGAAAAATGCTTGCTTTGGAACTTCGCTGGATAGCCCGGCTTATTATCTGGGGTGTCTGGCTTGCAGGAATCAGCCACCCGCTCTGCTGGCTTGTTCCGTCAAAGGCAGCATTCGAGGGGATTATGGACTTGTCAGCCGGCAGCGGGACGGCGGCAGTCAAAGATATTTTTATTCTGTCTGCTCATTGTATGGCATGGCCCCTGTTATATGCCGGCCCATGCATCAGGGGAAACACACATAACGGCTGTATAGCTGCTTTTATATCATGCACAGGGGGATTGTAAATGCTTATAAACTTACAGGATTTTACAAAGATTTTACATAAATCATCTTTTGGATTTTACATCAATCGGATATCATTTGATGATAGGAAGCAGAATAAAAATGGGAGACAGAATCATGTGGGAAAACTTATATGAAATATTCTTGCTGGGTGCAGGGTTTACGATGCTTATCAAGGGCGCGGATTTTTTCGTGGATGGTTCGTCGGGAATTGCTTCGCGGTTTGGGATTCCGCAGCTTGTGGTCGGGCTTACCATTGTTGCCATGGGAACAAGCGCCCCTGAGGCTGCGGTAAGCATCTCGGCGGCTCTCAGGGGGAATGCCGGTATTACCATTGGAAATGTGGCGGGAAGCAATATTTTGAATATTCTTATCATTTTGGGTCTTACGGCTTTTTTTGCTAAAAAAATTGTTCCTGTTGCATCTTCGACTATAAAATATGAAATGCCTTTTATGATTGTGACAATGCTAATCCTTCTCTGGATGGGATATGCAGGCAATAAAATTTCAAGACTGGAAGGAGCCGGATTATGGGCTGTTTTTCTGCTGTATCTTTTTTATCTCTTAAAGATGGCAAAAAAAGGCATTGACAAGAGTTCAGCGGACGATGAGGGAGAAAATGCAGGAAGGGCAGGGGATAAAAAGGAAAAAAGCATGGCAATACTGCTTTTGTTTACGGCTGCCGGCCTTGCGCTTATTGTAATCGGCAGCAGCGTCACTGTGGATGCAGCAACTGCGATAGCAAGGATTATAGGTCTGAGTGAGCGGTTTATAGGGCTTACGATTGTGGCACTGGGAACATCCCTGCCAGAATTGTTTACATCTGTTTCAGCAGCGAGAAAAGGCAGTGCGGATATTGCAATCGGAAATATTGTCGGAAGCAATATCTTCAATATCCTTTTTGTGACAGGGACGTCTGCGGTGATTACTCCTGTAGTTTTCGAAAGCAAATTTATAGTGGATTTTATTGTGGCTGTGGCAGCGGGAGTGATGCTGTGGATTTTCTCTTTCAGTGGAAAGAGCCTGAACCGCGTGGAGGGCGGCTTGCTGCTGCTTGGATATTTGGGATATTTTATTTATTTACTGTAAAGTGTGCATATCATTTTTCTTAATGCGACAGCCTCAGTCTGCATCGTTAAAAATTCGTTAGAAAATATTGAATAAATTCTTTCGCAGCATGAGTTGTATAGTTCCGGTTAGGCAGCAGAATATAAAACAGCCGTTTTGTAAGGCTGGACTGGATATTATAAAATGCAAGCCGGTCGGTGTGAGTATGAATTAAGCGGTCGCTGATAAAAGCAGCTGCATAACCGGAAGCAGCCAGATGGTAAGCGGTGGCAAGCTGGGCGAGCATAAGTTTAATATGAGGTACGAAGCCTGCTTCCTGGAACATTTGGGAACAGCGGTCATAAAGATTGTTTCCGGGGGTGAGCAGTATAAATTCTGCTTCATGAAAATATGACAGAGAAACAGCGGGGCAGTCAGCGCAGAGATGTCTCCCAAGCATGATATCATTTGCGGATAGCCTGGCATCAGCGATTTTTGCATTAACCGGATGGTTTATCGGGACTGCTAAAAGTATATGGTCATAAAAAGCAGGGTATTTTTCAAGATTATCCATAAATGCAGTGTTGCAGCTGAAGATCAGGTCAAGTTCGCGCTCCAGCAGCATAGCCGAAAGCTGGTCAGAACCATTTTCTACCAGTTCAAGGCGGATACCGGGATATTTCTGGCTGAACGCAGTTAAAACAGGCGGTAAAATATAAGCATTCAAATAGTGTGAACCGCCAATTTTTAAATCACCGGTATTTAAATCCCGGATATCTTGTACCTGCCTTTTTAAATCAGATTCAAGTTCCTGCATCTGCCTGATCATGGCAATATAGATTTTTCCGGCTTGTGTTGGCTGCAGGGGACGTCTGGTCCGGTCAAATAATGGCATGCCGGCAGAAGATTCACAGGCAGACGCTTTGATTATTGCGGTAGGATCTTCTCCGCTTGTGCCGCCGATTCCGGGTCTGGACGGGGGCAATGTGGTCATTGTCAATAATTATTATCTGGAAAAAGAAAAAGTTGCAGATGATGTAGTCGTCTTTGGCGGCGGCCTTGCCGGATGTGAATGTGCAATCCATCTGGGCATGGAAGGAAAAAAAGTCCATCTGGTGGAAATGCGTGATGCACTGGCACCGGATGCAAACGTAAGGCACCGCCCGCTGCTGCTGAAAGAAATCGAGAAGTATGTGACAATCCATACTGGCTGCAAAGGACTGGAAGTAACAGCAGATGGAATCCTCTGTGAAGATAAAAACGGAGAGAAGCAGCTCGTGCCGGGTTCTTCTGTAATATGTGCTCTAGGGCAGCGTTCGAGGACGGGATATGTAGAAGAATTGAGGGACGCGGCACCTTATACGGCAGTTATCGGAGATGCGGCAAAGGTTTCTGCAATCACAAACGCGGTTTACTGGGGATATCATGCGGCACTGGATATTTAAATCGTACATAATATCCGGCTTAAACGATGTACTTGCAATTCCGGGGCTGTTTTGTGGAGCGCCGGACGCACGATTCTTGACCCGAAGTTAAAGATACCACACCAAATATGATGAACCCACGCTTATATACTATCAGCTATTATAAACCACAAGGACAGCAATTTCCGGCTGTTCCAGTCTTGCCAGCGCAGCCCTTCCGAAAGGGCTGAAAAAAATCGGAGTCGGCTCATGCATGGGGTGTACCAGCCTGGCGGATATCACAATTCTGGAAAGCGTGGAAACAACCGCCAGCGCAGCCTTTGCCAGTTGCAGAAAGCTGACCGGTATCACGCCGGTTCCTATGCAGATGAGTTTGCATTGGAATACAAATATTCTTTTTCAGCAATTTGAAGCAGGAAAGGAATATTTATGCAAGATAACTGAAATATCCGGTTTGACGGGGAGCTGAACAGAAAGAAAAACCCAGGGATAAGATATCTGGCGGGAGTGCCAGCGTATTCTATATCCCTGGGTTTTCTGTTTTTCTTTGGAAATTATCTGGGTGTGTACCTTGCTTTTGTATCGCAGGCCATAGCGAGTTCGGATTGTGCCTGAGGTGCAAGTGAGATTTTTTGGTACGGACATGTTAAAGCGGGTTTGCAATAATAGCAAGCGGATTCCGTGCCATAAACTGCACAAACATCCCGCAAGGGGCATGGGCGGCTCCAAATGACAGAGGGGCTGCCGTAGCAGATAAGAGGAATGAAACTTTTTTGAGGGCTGGTTCGTATTATCAATAGATGGCCGGTTTCTTCATGATGACCCGATAGCGGTGGAGCCACAGCTTGACGTGGATGCACTGGAAGGGGTTCGGATGACGCCAACGTGCAGGGGGAGATTATTTCGGCGAAACCGCATAAAGGAAATGCGGATGGAAAAAAGTAATGTCCGATGAATAAATATTGTAGTAATTTCAGCGAAAGGGGGCGTTTGTCATGAAATCTGACAGGGGAGGCTGGGCGGTGTATCTGCATGATGGGATGAACTGCTCGGATTTATCATGAGAGAGCAGAGGTGGCTCTGACCGACAGAGGGGCTGCCATTAAAATAATTGGTGAAAATGGAGGATTTGAATCATGAGCGTAAATGGAATAGGCCGGAATTATTATCAGAACAATGTATCAGCGAATAAGTACAACAGGAGCAGGGCTGGACAGTTCTGCCCGCAGAAACAGGCGGCAGAGGCACCCGCTCCCGCAGGTACAAGGCAGAATGCCAATGTGCAGGATATATATGACGCACTTAAATCAACAAATCCAATAATGGGGCAGGAGGATAGTGGCGTAACAGATGAAGAATTGAAGCAGGAAGATAAACAGGAATCTGAATCAAAGACAGATGTTATTGTTAAGCCGGATGGTTCAAGGGTGCTTGTAATGACAATGAGTATCGGAGGAATGGAAACTGCCATGAGCTTAGAAATTTCTAAGCCGACAGAAGCACCAAATGAAAATTCAGAGCATGATACCGATAATAATATGCCATCTGATGATACCGGAATGGATACAGTATCGGATGAAATGTCGAATATTTCAACTGAGGATTAGA
>CAJTSV010000075.1:17745-19704 GCA_910579075.1 uncultured Eubacterium sp. | reverse complement strand
GGTATAATAGATAAAAATGGAAAAGGAGAAACTGATGATGGGATTAAAGGCGGAAGATGTGTTCAGACCAGGTGCATTTCCTGAATATACTTATATATCACGTAAATCTGCAGTTTCAGATCTGCCATATGAATTTCGTTTAATGCAGGCAATAAAGGTGTCTGGCTTTTTGACTTCTTTGGTAGGCCCTTCTAAAATGGGAAAAACGATTTTATGTGAAAAGGTTATAGGATTTGAAAAGATTGTGGAAGTCTCAGGAGCAGATTTTAGTTTAGAGACAGATTTTTGGAAAGTGGTTGCCGCAAAAGTTGGTTTGGCTTATGAAGGAGAGTTTTCTTCAGAGAAAATGATTGCTGATACCAGAGATAAATATTCGAAAAAAGAAACCTATTCTTTGACAAAAGATAAAATTATAGAATACTACAAAAAAGAAAATCTGGTTTTGGTTATCGATGATTTCCATTACGCGCCGGAAGAGAAACGGATGCAGATTGCACAGCAACTTAAAGATGCAATCCGAAGAGGATTTAAGGCAATTGTTGTTTCTTTGCCCCACAGGGCAGATGAAGCAATCCGCAGGAACGCAGACCTTTCAGGACGATTAAGCATGATCAATATGGAATCATGGGAAGTAAATGATCTAAAGGAAATTGCAAAAGTAGGATTTGAAAAACTGGGCATACAGATTGAAGATAATGTTGCAACACAGATTGCGGTAGAAAGTTTATCTTCTCCGCAGTTGATGCAGTACATCTGCTTAAATATCTGTACGATTTTGGAAATGTCAGGTAGAGATGCTTGGTATGTAAAACCGGAAATTTTGAAAATTGCATATCAATATACAACTGCAAATTTTGAATATGGTGATGTGGTATCCCTGATGCAAAAGGGTCCAAACATGAGAGGAAAAAGCAGAAACAGATTTCGAGCAGGTAATGGGAAGGATTATGACCTTTATGAATTGATTGTAAAATCCATTGCAGAAAATCCACCTATTATAAAATTGGAATTTGAGGATGTTAAAGAGCGTATTTATTGTTTGATTGCTGATGATTGTAAAAAACCTGCTCCGCAAGCTATAAAAGAAAGTTTGGTTAAGCTACAGGAATTATTGGATGGCCGGGAGGATATATTCAAAGTTCTTGATTGGAAGGAAGGAGTATTGTATATTTTAGACCCTTTATTTTTGTTCTATTTACGCTGGGGAGGGGGCGGAAATAAAGATGTTTAGTAATTCTGGTAGTATACAACAAGCTATGGAAAGATTGGTGTGCGCAAAGGACAGTCAGTCATTTCAAGCCGCGATAAGCGCTTTAAAAGAGCAGATGAAAAGAACAGGAATGGATTCGCAATATTTAATTGATTTGGAAAGAAGGGCCTACTATCTCCCAAATGAATATTCTGATAAAGATACAAAAGAAAAGATGCTTGAAGCCAAAAAGAGAGTGATAGAGTACATGAATGAGATTATGAATATAAATGAAAACGGCAGACTGCTTTTGGATATACTGGAAAATTTTTATCTTTTTTTGGAAAATCTTTTTGAAAGGAGACTTCATAAAAGAGGAGGGATTCAAAAAGAACAGTTAGAAGGATTAAGAATAAAAAATGAGTACGATGTCCAACATTTGTTGTATGCATATCTTAAACCACTCTATCCAATGGCAAGAGCAGAGGTAAATGAGGATACGGGATATGGTACAGTCAGGACGGATATTTTGTTGGATTCGGAAAATACTATTGAAGTAAAGTGTACGAGAAAAGGAATGGTATTGAAGAAGCTGGTCGAGGAAATAGAAGCGGATATGGTACATTATAGCGCAAAGAATATTTATTTTTTCATATATGATAAAGAAAAATTGATTGATAACCCTTGTAATTTTAAGAGCATTTATGAAGAAAAGATGAAGGACAAGCATATTTATATTATTATTCACCAGACTAAAATATTATAAATTT
>CAJTSV010000075.1:0-17732 GCA_910579075.1 uncultured Eubacterium sp. | reverse complement strand
GCGCTTTTACGTGAAGATTCGGAATGCTGTTATGATAATGGAAACTAATTAGGCAAATAGGAGAACAATTTTTTAGTCTTAGCTTGACACAACCGTATCGGAGCCAGTATGGCAGCGTGAATCCGGCGGTGATTGTAGCGGCAAATACAATCTGTGTAAAAAAGAGTGCTCTTATACGAATAGTGTGGTATAATGTATAGAAAGAGATAATAGAACTATATGTTGTTTTAAATATTTAAAAAGGAGGCGCTTAATATGCTGTACATTGGCGAAGATGTGAAGAACAGAATGAATATATTAGGTTTGACTGCTGATGAAGTTGCAGAGAAGGCCTTTATGGAAAAAGAAGATATTGATGCAATTATAAATAATAAAACTGCATTGGAGCAGATTGATGAATTTGACATGTCTCTTATTTCCAGCATTTTACATTGTAAGAAAGAATTTTTTCTCAGTGAAGATATAAAAGAAAAAGATTTGCTGCTTGCATCTATGAACAGGGGATTTGATAACGAAAAATCTATGAATGTAAAAGAAAAAATTCAAGATTTTATGGCTGATTATGCATTTATCATGGAGATTTTGTCAGAAGAAGGGATGCATTATGAATCACCAAGTTATTAAGGCTGTAGGAGAAGCCAGGAACTTTTTTCATATAAAGAATTTTTCCGGTAATTTGTTTGATGAATTAGAGCCAGGTTACTATAGGGAAACCGAGGATATAACTTGTAAAGAAATATATACATCTGTAAATAATTTGATAACCGGAACGTGGGGAATTAAGGCAATTCAATTAATTCATTTGAGTGATGTGGAAGGTGCTGAAGAAGAACTGAAAAAGATTAGAAAAAGATTTTATGGCTGGATGAGAGATCCTGTATATTTGCAAAAGCTCATATTAGATGGAAAACTTAACAAAGAGGATATAAAAAAAGCCAGTTTTCGAAACAAAGATTTGGGAGAGTGTGAATTACTGGCAATTGCAAAATCATCATTGGGAAAATACTGGATTATTACAAATGATAAAGGAAGGGTATTTCAGCATCCTGAACAGAATCTTTTTGATACATATGCGGATCATCCAATGATGATTATTATTACGGGAGAAGAATGGCTTGATAAAATTGGATTTGCGAAAGACAGTGAATAGTATCCAATGATTTGGAATTTTTTTGCAGCATTTTCTTAATCCAGTTCCTGAAGATTTCAGCAAAATGCCGCTGCCAGGATGTTTCCACATGCAGCGGCATTTTATGCGATTCTGGTTCAGTCTCCAGGTAAATAGGCAGAAAATCCCAGTGCAGCAGCTCCAAAAATCCTGCCGGATTCAGGTTTCTGTAAGGAAGGAGCTTATCTGTCCGTAGCCCAGTTTCTCTGCCAGGATTTTCATTCCGTCCAGTACTTCCTGTTTTGAATAGCTGTGTGCTTTTAAGAAATCATCATCTTTTTCGCTCAGATGCTGATAGAATAATATGGCGGCAAGTACTTCTTCTTTTTGGGTGTAGTCAATGCTTTCCAGCAGTAAATTTTCTGCTTCATTTATAAAGCCTTCATCAGCCATTTTTTTAAAGTCTTCTAAAGATTTTCCTGAAATCTGGTACTTATTTTCTTCTGGCAGTTCAACCGACTGGTATTGTTTTCCGAGCATCAGAGAAAAAAGCACTTTTGCCATTTCTTTGATTATGCGCATCACATAGTCTTTTTCATCATTAAAATTCATAGGTTCTCCTTTCACAGACAGAATGTATTACTCTGGCGGTTAAATATCGCAGCAGCCTGCGCAGAACAAATTTTCATATGCAAGACGGAAGATTGAGCTGCAGCGAGTGATGACAACGCAGCAGATGGAAATCTGGACAAGTAAGATACTGCGATATTTAACCGCCGGAGTAATATTATAGCACTTTTCCGGATGCATTACAAATTTTTTAAAACACGTTCAGGGAAACAGTTACTGTCCACTCTGTGACCAGTAACGGGAAACATGCTTTGTGCATAGAATAAAGCAAAAGCCAGCAGGAATGATTTATGGAAATTTATGTTGTACAGCCGAAAGATACGGTAGACCTGATTGCTGAGAATCACGGGATTTCGGTATCTTCGGTTGTTTATGACAACCAGCTTGTCTATCCGTACCCTTTGGCAGTGGGTCAGGCGCTTCTTTTATCTTCAGGGGAAACTCAGGCACCCTCTTATCCGGCCTGGGTAAATGGTTATGCATATCCTTATATTCAGCAGAATGTTTTGAATGAAACACTTCCTTATCTGTCTGCACTGTCTGTTTTTTCTTATGGATTTACAACTGAGGGGGATTTAATTCCACCGGCGCTGGATGATACTTTTATGATTCAGTCTGCGCTTACGGAAGGCGTGCAGCCGGTTCTTACCCTGACGCCGCTTGGGCCGGACGGAAATTTTAACAATTATCTGATTTCGGCTGTGGTAAACAGCCAGGATGCCACAGATAATCTGCTGAACAGCCTTCTGGCGATGGTTCAGGAAAAGAACTTTCAGGGTGTGGATATTGACTTTGAGTATATTCGTCCCGAAGACCGGATTGCTTTTGCGGAATTTGTAGCGAAGGTCAGAAATTTCCTTTCTCCTTATGGCTATCCTGTTTCGGTTGCCCTGGCGCCTAAGACGTCTGATACGCAGGCAGGGCTTCTTTATGAAGGAAAGGATTACCGCCTTCTGGGAGAAGCAGCGGACAGCGTGCTGCTTATGACCTATGAATGGGGCTATACTTACGGGCCGCCAATGGCTGTCGCTCCTATTAACCAGGTGCGGAAGGTGGTGGAATATGCGGTGACACGAATCGAGCCTTCCAAAATCAGCCTTGGAGTACCGAACTATGGCTATGACTGGACGCTTCCTTTTGTACAGGGTTCCTCGCGGGCGCATACGGTAAGCAACCAGGAAGCGGTGCAGATTGCCGTAGAGGCCGGTGCTGCCATACAGTTTGACGAAACTGCCATGTCGCCGTTTTTTCGTTATGAAAAAAATGGGCAGCTTCATGAGGTATGGTTTGAGGATGTGCGAAGTTATCAGGAAAAATTTTCGCTTCTGCCGGAATATGGCCTGCGGGGCATGGGGTATTGGCAGATTATGAAATTTTTCCGGCCAAACTGGCTGCTGCTTGAGGACACTTTTCAGATTTTAAAATTGTAACAAGATGAAATTTAAAAAAAATTTTTGTAACAGTTCAGGCAAGCTGACCTGTTACATGCAAAAATCCATTGAAAATCGATTCGTGCAAAGAACCTGCCTGAACTGTTACAAATTTTTTTAAATTACTGGAAAAAATTGATTGTTAAAAATGTTTTTTGATGATATACTAAATCCAAATTCCGAAAGAGAGATACTTTAGAACGTGTTTTAAAAATGCTTTCCAGGAAGATATGTTTCATAGTTTGCGGAAAAGTTTTAAAACACGCTCTTGAGGAGAAGTAATTCAGTAAAATTCCGTCATGGAGTTGGAGCATTTTTAATAATTAAGGAGGTATTTCGTATGTATCCAAGAAAGTGGAAACGTACAAAGAAGGCGGTTTCGCTTATGACCGCTTTTGCTATGCTGTCATCTGCTATGGGGACAACAGCGGCAGCTGCATCGGTTCAGCCATCCATCCAGCCAGTTATGTCTGAGGAGTCTGAACAGGCTGTGCTTGATGGCCAGCCAGTTGTGGGGGAAGAATTGGAACAGGGTCTTGTGTTCGGCAGTCCGGTGATATCAGAGAAATCGGAACCGGAAGCAGTCGAGCCAATTATGGAAGAACCGGAAGCAGTTGAGCCGGTTATAAAAGAACCGGAAGCTGTGGCTGAGTCCGTTATGAAAGAACTGGAACCGGCAGCAGCTCGTGATTCAGCCGTGGCAGTTTCAGAACCGGTCAGCCCGCCAGCGATAGATGCAACTGAGCCGGATAATAACTTGGATGAGGAAGAAGCAGTCGCAGAAAACCCTGCCTCAGAAAAAGCCGGGGAATTAAGTTATTCGGAAGTGTATAATAAGATGATTGCCCTGAAGGAAACTGATGAAGAATATTTTTCTGAGGGAAAGACATGGACGAACTTTGAACCGTATGGTACAAAGGGGACACTTGGAAGTGAATATAGATGGGACGGTGGAACAATACTTGGCAATGTAAGAAGTGGCGTGGGCTGTGCGGCATTTGCTTTTCGATTAAGTGATGCGGCATTTGGTGATTTGCCGGCAAGGGTTGTCAATGACTTTAAGTTTGAAGATGTGAAGCCAGGCGACATATTGCGTATAAACAATGACAGCCATAGTGTTATTGTATTGCAGACAACTGATGTAGGTGTAGTAATTGCTGAGGGTAATTACAATAAGTCTGTACACTGGGGGCGTGCATTAAGCAAAGCTGAGGTTGAGAGTGCGAATTTTATCGTTACACGTTATCCGGCAGATTATATTCCATCAGAAGCTGATACAGTAGAAACGGAAGTTGCAAGTGGGACTCTCGGCAGTCTCAGCTGGAGACTGACAAGCAGAAGAATACTTACTATCTCTGGCAGCGGAGAAATGAAGAATTTTTCTACTAATGACCGTCCAGAATGGGAAACATATAAAGACCAGATTAGTACAGTTGTGATAGGGAATGGTGTTACCAGTATAGGAGATTATGCGTTTTATCAAAGTGCAAATATTCTTTCTGTAAGTATATCTGGCACAGTGCAGACTATTGGGAGAAATGCTTTTGAAAATTGCTCAGAGCTGATTTCTGCGACAATTCCAGAGGGTGTAACAACTATCGGAATTGAAGCTTTTAAAGCTTGCAAAAAATTTCAATATGTTGATTTTCCATCTACGATTACGTCAGTAGGCGCTGGTGCGTTTATGGAATGTGACAAGGTGACTCGTGTAAGATTTAAGCCTGGCAGTAAGACGGTTGAGAAGGTTACGATAGGTGATAATATATTTTCCAGATGCTGGTCCCTAATGGATGTGACTCTGCCAGAAAAAGCTGATTGTATCAGTTCAGGTATGTTTACAGGCTGTCTTGTACTTCCTAAACTGTATATTCCAGTAGGAATAACAGAGATAAAATCAATGGGAGACAGTGGTTCTCCATTTGGTAGTTGTAACCAGTTAAAGGAAATATATTTTGCTGGCAGTGAAAATACATGGAATAACATAGGTGGAAAGCAGGCTTTGTATGGTTTAAGTGCAACAGTAAAATTTGATGAGCCGTTTCCGAACCCATTTGCCGATGACCCAAATGACCCAGGTGACGGCATGGGCGGCGGACATATACACAGCTGGGCATCTGCAGAATGGAGCCATGACGACAGCTATCACTGGCATGAATGTACGGCTGATGGATGTACTATCACAGACAGCAAGGATAAAAACGGCTATGGAGCACACAGCTATGGCAGCTGGGTAACTGATGTGAATGCGACATCTTCGCAGAGCGGAAGCAGGCACAGGGATTGTACAGCATGTGCATATCGCCAGACAGAAAGCATTCCTGCTACGGGCGGCAGCTCCGGTGGAAGCACAGGCGGTTCGGGCAGCGGCTCCGGCGGTTCGGGCAGCGGCTCCGGCGGTTCCTGGGGTTCTGGAAATTATGGCGGAGGCTCGGGCAGCACGGGTAATACTGGCAATACAAGCAAACCAACAGAACCGGAAACACCTGAAAACACAGATGATAAAGAAGACAGCAGCACAGATAACGGTACTGACAGCAATACACCTGGCGATTCCAATGGTGCTGGTAATACGGATAATGCCGGTGAAACAGACAGCACGGATGATTCCGAAAGTACTGCAGGCAGCCAGAAACAGCTGAAAACGCAGTTGAAAAAGGAATTAAAGACCGGACTGAAACAGCAGATAAAGGCCGGGCTGAAACCAGAACTGAAAAAGCAGCTGAAAAAGGAATTAAAACAGAAATCAAAGGCGCAGCTGAAAAAACAGCTGAAAAAGGAATTAAAGCCGCAGCTGAAAGCAAAATTAAAGAAACAGCTGAAAAAACAGTATGGAAGCGAGCTTGGAAAAGAATTCGTTGATATATTTAATGAACAGTTCAATGCACAGTTTAATAAGCTGTTCAATGAGCAGTTCAATACACAGTACAAACAGCTGAAAAAGAAGACAAAAAAATAGAAACGGTTCATAGAAACTTATAATATAAGGGACTGCCGCAGGAAAAAGAAAATATGCAAAATATTGTTTCAGGTATATCTGTATTTATATTATTTTGCAGCATGTTCTTTGATTGCGGCAGTCCCTTTTGTTTTGACAAATAAGATTGATGAATTTTCCACCAGATGGTATACTATTCATATACAATAATTTGAAAATAATTATCCTGTCAGCAATGGGGTGGCAAAAATGCAGAAAATAGTGATTAGAAATAATGGGCCTGTCAAATATTTTGAGATGGCAGTAGAAAAATTCAATTTGTTGATTGGAGAGCAGGCAACAGGAAAGAGTACCATTGCCAAAAGCGTGTATTACTTTAAAACGATAAAAACGAAAATTATTGATTACCTGACACAGGTGTATGATACAAATTCTTATCAGAATGTTTCACAGGAGAATGTCTGGTTTGACAAGGCAGTCAAGTCTGAGCTCAAAAATATTTTTATAAAACTGTTTGGATATAGCTGGGATTTAAATCCTGAATTTTATATGAAGTATGATTATGCGGCCGATATTTGGATTCAGGTGAAGCTGAAAAAAGGAGAGAGAACCCGGCAGTATATCAGTGTGACATATTCACCGGAATTATTAAATTCAATAAAAAGGCTGCAGGAGAAAATACGGGACATGTATCATAGCAATAAAGGAACAATCAAGACCAGCCTTGCGCTTACAAACGAAGAAAGAAAAAGAAATCATGAAATGATAGTGCAGCAGGTTTATGATATTTTTTGTGATAATAAAGAAATTTACTATATTCCGGCAGGAAGAAGCCTGCTTACTGTGATGTCGAATAATCGTGCCATTATGAATAATGCTGGTAATCTGGACCTTATAACGGAAACGTTTATGATGCTGATTGACAGTGTACGCAATAGTTTTGAAGATGGGGTGCGAAATGCACATCTTCGTTATCCTGTGGATAAAAGACAGTTTGATGTAAAGAAAATTACAAACGAAATTATAAGCATTGAAAAAGGAGAATATTTTTATAGTGGCGGCAGGGAGTTTTTGAATATAGGAGAAGATGACGGGCATCCAGTGGCCATCAACTTTGCATCGTCTGGACAGCAGGAAATTTTATGGCTTTTGAATTTTATGTATGTTTTAATGCTGCGTGAAGAAAATGTATTTTTGATTATTGAAGAACCAGAAGCACATATTTATCCACTGCTTCAGAAAAGAGTTATGGAGTTTATTGCACTGTTCACGAATATGCAGGATAGCAGTGTATTTATTACTACTCATAGCCCTTATATTCTTACTGCAGCTAATAATTTGTATTATGCAGGGGTATTGGCAGAAGATGGCCAGGCAAAAGAGGTTTATAAAGCTATAAATAAAAATTATATCATTGAAAAAGGGAGGCTTTCCGCATATAAGCTGCTGGCATGCAGGAAGTCGGAAAAACAGAATTATATGAAATTATTAGATGAAGAAGAAAGGGAAATTCAATCAAATTTGGTTGATGATGTATCGTCCGAGATAAATGAACTGTATACTGCATTATATGGCATTGAGCTGGATATAGAAGAAGGGTAAAAATATGGCAAAAAAGAAAAAAAGCAGCCAATCGTTTATTATGAGCTGTTCAGAGGGACAGAAATATGTGATTGATGATAAAGAGCATCGGAGCAAAGCATTTGTGCCTGTTCAGATAGACGCAGGAAATTCAGTTGAAATTGTTCAGGCAGACGGTGGTTTGATTACAGGATTATCTGATGGAGAGTATATTTGTGATAATTTGGTATATACGATGAAAGATAGCAGTATGGGACTGAATATTACCTGGATGATAGAATTAAAAGGAACAAAAAATGCTAAGGAAGCAAAGCATTCTATAAAGCAGATTATAAGCAGTATACAGTATTGTCAGAATCAGCTGGAATATCCGAATGCATTTAAATATGTAAATCAGAGAGATTATATCTTTGCTTCTGTAGCAGGTGCACCGGATAAAACCCTTCCGATGATGAATAATACAGAGATTAAGACACTTTGTAAAAAGTTATTGACCCTTAGTGGGAAAAGAAAAAACGTGAAAGATATGTTTATGCTGTTTTGCTATATAAAACCCAATGTGCAATGTAAAAAAGCAGAAGTCAGGGGAAATAAACCGCCATATCATATATTATGTTATAAAAATCAGGGCGGTTACATAACATATCCTTCTATGCTGATGGAGTTATTAAACAATTAATAATTGAAAAAATTGGAAAACGGAAGAATGCAGCTATAAAATATCTGTTACAATTTAGCCACAGGCCAAATTGCAGCAGATATTTTAATTATTTTATACACAAGATTGATAAATTATCAGGACACATCCCGTTTTCGGGTATCGGTCTGAAACTGACGCTTGAAATATTCGCACTGCTATTGCCTGTATGCGGAACTCTGACACTGTTATCGTATACGCAAATCCCAGATAGAGACGCTGGCAAGACGCGAGACGGTAGCGGGCATGGACTGGGCAGTGCAGGAGCCGGTGCTGGCAGCCGAAGCAGAACGGCTTGGATTTGAATATATTCAGGTGTCCGATTTAAAAGCGGATAATAAAATGATTATCGTTACGACTGCGCCGATTATCGACAGTGAGGGAAATATTGCCAGTGTGCTCGGGGTGTGATTACAGCCGAACAGTTTCACAGCATTGTACGCAATATCCAGGTCGGGGAACATGGGTTTGCTTATAGCATTGATTCTTCCGGCATACGCATTGCGGACAGGGATATTACAGCCGTGCAGAATGCAGGATGAAAAATTTGATTCAGGTAAGCAGGGGACAGCATACAAATTGCATAGAAACAGTTTATTCCAGCAGGTAATAATAAAAAAGGGGCTGCTGCATGAAATTATTATTTATAGGATATCCTGTGTATGTTTGAAAAATCATTTCCGCAATCTGCACTCCCCGGTTTGCGGAGAATTCATCCCTGATTTAATCAGCATAGCCCGCTATGCCTTATAAATTTGGGATAAATTTTCCACAAACTGTGAAGCATATCTTGCGATAAGCATTTTCAGATACGTTTTAGTGTTATCTGTCCATATACATTTTTTTCAGATGTGCCGTAGATTTCCAATATGCACTCCTGTGGAAGCTTTGTCCGGTCATAGGACAGGCGTGTGTGGAACGTGCCGTCGCCGGTCTGTTCTATTCCGCTGCCGGATGAGAAGTTCCATTCCTGTCCGGTGCTGCTGTCTTTGATACGGAAGCCGAATCCGTCTGTGTCCAGCTGTGCTGACGGATTTTCGTATGCAATATCCACATAGGTATGGATTTCTGTCTGGGACATGGTTACGCCTGTGATGCGGATGTCTGTTTCTGGGATGCTGCTGTTATCTGCCTGATAGACGGTGGTTTCCAGCGTGCTTTTATCCTGCAGTGTAAAGGAAGCCGAAGATTTTATAAAGTCTTTGCCGGCTTTGTAATCGGATTCGGGCAGCATGGTATAGGTCATAACAATATCCAGCGTGGTATCTGCTTTTGTAGTTGTATTTGCATTTATTCTATTAGCGGAAATAAACATTACAAGCGTATCATCCTGTTTGGATTTGCAGCTATAAGAGGATGATGAAAGCTCAAAAGAGCTGTCCGGATGAAAGCCGCAGTTCACGTACATCAGTTCCAGTCCTTTTTCGCTGGCATATTCTGCAATGGTTTTGTCTTCCTGGATTTGAAGGATATCGGAAACAGGGTCTATGTCCGGTTCTATGGCCCAGTCTGGCACCAGGAGGTATTTTCCGCTTTCTGCGGCCTTTGCTTCTATGGCAATATTGATTTCCCCGCTGTCGCATAATGCTTCTTTTACGGAAAAAGTAACAGGCAGCTCCTCGCTGGTGCCGGATGGCACTGACTGACTGATATCTGTTTCTATCAGTTTTTCCCCGTCTTCTGGAAGCGTATGGCCAGACTCGGAAAAGAATCCGGCAAGGCCGATATAATGGCTGGCTGCCAGTGCACCGCCCGGAACTGCAATCGCAAGGATGATGGCTGCCGCAGCTGTTTTCCAGGTAAATCTGCGTTTTTTATGACAGGTGCTTTTGTCTGTAAAAGAAACAGATGTTTGTGTGCTGTACGGCATTTGTATCGGGGATTGTTCGGTATTTGTTTTCATATGAATGAGCCTTTCTTTGAATTCGTCTGATGCATGAATCTGGTTGTACATGCGCTGATAGTAGTTTCGGTTTTTGTCTGTGTCAGGATTCATCGTGCCACGCTCCTTTCAGCTGCTGTTTCAGCATTTTTCTTGCGCGCATCAGCCTTGTCTGTATGGCTGATTCTTTCTTTTGCAGAATCTGCGCAATGTCTTTGACAGAATATGCTTCAAAGTAGTATAAATGCACGGTGCTGCGGTATTTTTCGGGAAGTGCGGCTACCGCCTCGAATAAAGCAGATGCTTCTCCATACCCGGACGTCCAGGTGTCCGTTTCTGCTGCATGGTCTGCTGCCAGTTCCAGCTCCTGAAATCCCATAGGCTGCATTCTGCGCCGCCAGGCAGAGGACAGGTGGTTCTTGCAGATGTTGATGGTGACGCGGATAAGCCAGCGCCTGACATGCCCGGTGTCTGTAAACGGGGTATCGGTTTCGTAAAGCTTTAGAAAAGCTTCCTGTACAATGTCTTCCGCGTCAGACAGCTGCCTGCAGTAGTTGACAGCAATGCGCAGCATGGAATCTGTATACTGCCTGACATATTCTGTATATAATTGTTCGGATAGCACGTCCCGCCTCCTTTAGAAAGATTCTGAATGTATGCCTGCTGAATTGTGGATGCTCAGTCAGGCATGCTTATGGAACATTTCCAGTTCAATTAAGATATTATTTGAAGGGCCCTTCACTATAATAACAAAATAGCGGGGAAGAATATCACAATTTTGTAATGAGAAAGTGAAAATTTATTCTTATGGATATATTTGCATGGATATTTGGCGGATGCCGTGAGGATAGAAGTGAAATCACAGTAAAATAGGCCATGTTTTTTGGATGACTGTAGGAAGGGCATGGTTCCTGCGGGAATAGAAAGGAAATTATGTTCTGTTTTATAAATCCCGGCAGGTTATGGTGCCTGCCGGGATGGAAGTGAAATCATGAGAACTTATGCTTTGTTTTTCTTCTGCATAGAAAGCAGCCTGTCCAGGTAAATGGATTTGAACTGCCTGCTTGCGAGTGCCTGTTTGAGTGGCGGCAGCTTTAAGATAGTGCCAAATACCGCAGCCATTGCCCGGTGGTTTGCGAAAGCCTGATTGTCAAATATCAGGTTTTGCAGTGTTCCTTTTTCAATCGCCTGCAGGACAAAGCGGTGGGTGCTGTTGACAGGCGTAATGACCTGTACCGGGCGGCGTTTCAGCTCTATGGCTCCTGACGGGCAGTTTCTGGCGCAGACGCCACAGCCAAGGCAGATTTCGGTATCGATGAGAGGATATTTCTTTTTATTTAAGCCGTGTTCCGTATCAGCATCCGTTTTCTGCTGCATGGAAATGGCCAGTATCGGACAGGCTTTCGCGCATTTGCCGCATCCGATGCATTTGTCCATATGGATTTGCGGGATATAGTTTGTTGTTGCAACCGGCTGCATCGGGCTGAAATGCCTGGCTGCCTGCAGTGCTTCACAGCAGCAGCCACAGCAGTTGCAGATAAATGCCGGATGTTCCCGGACATTTTCCCCTATCTGGACAAGATTGCTTTCGTAAGAGCGTTCCAGGGCGTCTTTTGCTTCCTCTTTGGAAATCAGCCGTGCATATCCGCCGTGTTCGGCGAGAGAGCGGGCGACGTTATCAAAGGTCAGGCATACATCCCATGGGGCATCGATTTCACAGGGATGACCGGCATGGTACATTTTGTGTCTGCAATAGCAGGTGCCGAGCCCGATATATTTGGCTTCTTCTACGATATGCGTCGCGCGTTCATAGTCCAGGATATGGTTTGTTTTGTCTGTGGACAGCACAGGCTCCTGGACAAAGACGCGGCCCAGCCTTGTTTCTGTGGCAAAAAACAGGTCTTTGATAAAATCTTCCTCTACGTTCATGTACTGGTAATAGAGGGTGCTTAAGTATTTCTGGTCGATGTCTCCTCGTGTGCGCATCAGGGCAAATTCAATAAATCCTGCCATTGGCGGCGGCATGACAAACTGGCGCTGTCCGTGGTATTCGGAATCTACCAGCAGTGCTTTTTCACAAAGGTGGTCCAGGAGCTTTTCAGCTTTTGCTTCGGTTGTTCCCCAGATTTTAGCAGCCCTTTTGAGCGTAAACGGACGCACTGGAAGAAGCGCAGCCCATTTTGCCTCTTTTTCGGTATATAATACCTGCAGTATCTTATAAAGCGTGTCCGAAGGCGGAGCGCCCTGCGTGAACCAGTTAATCCGTTCTTCCAGATTTTTATAGGCGTCTCTTGCTGTTAAATGTCCCATTTCCGCTACCTCCTGTTTGTGCAGATTTTATGGCTTTCGTGATAGTATAGCACAAAACCGGGCGGATGTATCAGTTTTTTTGGAATGCTTGCGCTGGGAAGGGACAATGATTTGATATTTCAGGGAAAAAATGCTATGATATATTTTCGTACTGGCGTTCAAAATCCTGTTCCGTGTAATCCTTACCGCTTTCTATCCGCTTTTGTGCTTCCTGGTTAAAATTTCCCGAAATACAGCGTTCATAAGCGGGGATTAAAATATTTTCTGTCCGTGAGCGAAGAATGGTTTTATAAAAGGTCTTTCTTGTTTCGGACAGAAAATCCTGGCTGTCAATAAACTGCATGATTTGGGGCATTTTATCTGCGATGGCAGGAACTGTTTTTGTGACAGCTTTTGTAACATATGGAAAACATCCTGACGACAGCATATCCAGATAACTGGCCTTGCGTCCATTTACAAGCAGTGCGGCTTTCGGAAACAGCAGCGTCCGTTTCATAATTTCTTTGCGGGAAGGAAGGATATCTTCCCGCATGGCCTGTTCTGAAAGTGCCGGAAAGAGAGTGCTGCCATTATCGTAAATGGGTGCTGCATATATTTTTTCAGAAAGGGTGTCCGTCAAATATCCCCAGTTGCCCATATGCCGGTCGAAATTTCCTGTGAGTGCATCGCCGAGAAAGCGTTCCCAGTAAATTTCCCATAATTCATCTGCATAACTGTATAATACCGGGTCATTATGAATCACGTAATCAATCTGCCTGATATCCGGAATACGCCCGATATCCCCGGAATCATAGTGTTTGCGCATATACTGTCCAAATTCAATCAGGTACTGGTGACTGGAAGTAAAATTCCTGCATGCTACAAGCAGCTGGCCGTTTCGTGTTGCAAGAAAGGTATCATGTACCTGGAAGCCGGCAATTGCAAGTATATGGCTGGACAGATATTCCGAAAGTACATTATTTACATAACTGGTATCTAAATGGTTCAGCCTGGCATGGGATTCGGAATATTTGACCAGATAGCGCTGTCCGTCAGGGGAGATAAGCCCTTCTTTGCGGTCAGAGCCGCTGTATGGCGTAATCATGTCGCATGCCCAGTCATCCAGCGCGGGCAGCGGGCTGTCCTGTAAGAGTGTGTTGGAAATGCCTTTGATAGTAATCACCTGCCTTTTTGTGCTATTGTAACATATAAAAATGTTTTTGTGGAGCATATGATAAGCAGGAAAAAATTTTCATGATTTCCTGCATACTTCCTTCTTTTCCGGCAACACTAATCCTAAAAATATAGAAAAAGGTGGATGGTGTCATATGAAAAGAAATAAAATCCGAAGATTTTTCCAGCAGAAACAGTATGCGATTGCATCTTTTGTTTTATTTGCCGCAATTGCAGGAATGACAGGCATTTATGTGTCCAACAGGATTACAAGTGAACGCCAGCAGGAAGAACTGGCGCGCAAGGAAGCAGAGTTAGCGGAGGAAGCCAGAAGGGAGCAGGAAGAATTAGCAGAAATAGATAATCAGGGAGTGAATCCGTTTACAGATATAGACGAGCCGGACAGCGGGGAAGACGCTGCAAGTGTTTCTTCCATTGTAAAGCCCCAGCAGGACACAGCAGCACAGGAAGATGAGAACACAGTTTCCGATATGGATGCTGATACAGATATGAACGCACAGAATTCTGGGGAACAGGCCGGGACGGAAACCCGGCAGAATACAGGCGAAACGAAGCAGGATGGGAAGCCGCAGGAAGAAAAAACGGAAAAACCGGAAAAATCAAAGCAGGAAACGGCAGCAAAAGCAGCAGCATTAAGCTTTTCACCGGAAACAGACCTTGGATGGCCGCTGCAGGGCGATGTGATATTGAATTACAGCATGGATCAGACCATTTATTTCTCAACGCTGGAACAGTATAAATATAATCCGGCCGTAATTATAGCCGGCAAAGTCAATGACCCGGTCAATGCAGCTGCAACTGGAAAAATTACGGATATCAGCACAAACGAAGAAACCGGCGTAACCGTTACCATGGAGCTCGGAGACGGGTACAGTGCGGTTTACGGCCAGCTGAAGGAAGTGCTGTACAAGGAAGGCGCAACGGTAGAAGCAGGAAATGCGATTGGCTATATTGCGGAACCGACGAAATACTATTCCGTGGAAGGCAGCAACCTGTATTTTGAGCTGCAAAAAGACGGCGAGCCGGTAAATCCGATGCAGTATATGGAGTAGGAGCCGGATGGATTCGCTTTGCAATCGAATGGAAATCAGGCAGGAAAATGCTGGCAGAAAAGCGCGGATGGCATATAATGATTATGTAACGACCAATTACTGAATCAATAACCAGTACACGCAGAAAAAGCCGGCTGAAATACAGAGAAACCTTTGTGAGTGGAGTACCCGGTGTACCGGGCAGGAATCATGAACTGCCAGGGTACCCAGATTGGTCGATTGCATAGAAGGCTATACAGGAGTCCTGACGGACTCCTTACATATTTAAATAAGGAAAAGATACAATGAAAAATGTCATGTGATAAAGCAGAACATAAAAATAGAAGCATGCAGCGGGGGATTATGGAAACAGCAAATTATACATACATTGTAGAATGCAGCGATGGCAGGCTGTATACCGGATGGACAACCTGTATTGAAAAACGCCTGAAAGCACATAACAGCGGCAGCGGGGCCAGGTTCACCAGGGGCCGCGGCCCGGTAAAGCTGCGGTATCTGGAGATTTGCGAAACGAAGTCCGGGGCGATGAAGCGGGAAGCAGAGATTAAAAAATTAAGCCGCGCACAGAAAGTGCAGCTGATTCATGACAGCCATCTGGAAAAAATTTTAGCAGAAAATCAAATCAATGTTTGACATTTCTTCCATGGTTTGCTATGATGTAGAACGTTGCAGGTAACAAAAAGAAGGAGTAAACATGAAATTTGATGAATTAGAGTTAGTTCCGGCAATTATGCGCGGAATTAAAGAGATGGGATTTGAAGAAGCAACTCCGATACAGAGCCAGGCGATTCCAGTCATGATGGAAGGCAGGGACATTATCGGACAGGCACAGACCGGAACGGGCAAAACAGCTGCATTCGGCATCCCTGCATTACAGAAAGTAGACCCGGCGGAAAAAAAGACACAGGTACTTATCTTATCTCCAACGAGGGAGCTGGCAATCCAGGTAGCAGATGAGCTGCGCAAATTAGGCAAATATATGCATGGAATCAAAGTGCTGCCCGTATATGGCGGACAGGAAATCACAAAGCAGATACGTTCTTTAAAAGGCGGCTGTCAGATAATCGTCGGTACGCCGGGGCGTGTCATGGACCATCTGCGCAGAAAGACAATCCGCTGTGACATGGTAAATACCATTGTGCTGGACGAAGCAGACGAGATGCTGGACATGGGATTCCGTGAGGATATCGAGACGATACTGGAGTATATTCCGCAGGAACGCCAGACCGTGCTTTTCTCAGCTACAATGCCAAAGCCAATTCTGGAGATTACAAGAAAATACCAGCAGGATGCCGTTACGATTAAAATCGTAAAGAAAGAGCTGACTGTGCCAAGCATTGAGCAGTATTATTATGATGCAAAGCGCAGGGATAAGGTGGATATGCTGACACGCCTTCTGGATTACTACAATCCGAAGCTGTCCCTGATTTTCTGTAATACAAAGCGCTGTGTGGACGAGCTGAACAAAGAGCTTTCTGACCGCGGGTATTTTGCAGAAGGGCTGCATGGCGACATGAAGCAGGCACAGCGTGACCGTGTCATGCGCAATTTCCGTGCCGGCAAGACAGAAATCCTGATTGCAACGGACGTGGCAGCCAGGGGTATCGACGTAGATGACGTGGAAGCTGTTTTTAACTATGACCTTCCGCAGGACGATGAATATTACGTGCACCGTATCGGCAGAACCGGGCGTGCAGGGCGTACAGGCATGGCTTTTTCTTTTGTAAAAGGAAAAGAAGTCTACAAGCTCAAAGAAATCGAGCGCTACTGCAAGACCAAGATACTGGCCCGCAAGCTTCCGTCCATGGACGATGTAACAGCAATCAAGACCGAAAAAATCATGGACCAGCTGGAACAGATTATGGAAGAATACGATTTGTCCCGCATGATTGATTTAATCGAAAGCAAAATCAACGAAGCCGATTATACAGCCATGGATATTGCAGCTGCATTCCTGCGCCAGGTGCTGTACGGATATGAGGATAACGAAAGCTCCAAGGATGACCTCTTTGACTTTGGCGATACCGGCGCAGAAGAAGGCATGGTGCGCCTGTTTATCAATATCGGCAAAAACCAGAGAGTCCGCCCGGGCGATATTCTCGGTGCCATTGCCGGCGAAGCCGGTATATCCGGCGACCTTGTCGGTGCAATCGACATGTACGACAAATATACCTTTGTAGAAGTACCGAGGGAATACGGCAAAGAAGTATTAAAGGCAATGTCAAAGACAAAAATCAAGGGCAAATCCATTAATATCGAGCCGGCAAACCAGAAATAGTCCAGATGCATCCGGTGCGGCGATGCACTGGCCGGGATGAAAATATAACTGCATAACTTTAAAATTACGCCTGTTTTCTGTTTTTTTGTGTATGGGAAGCGGGCGTATTCTTATGTCTGGATGACAGAGCGTGTCTGCTGGGTTCAGGGGGCTGTGTGTGAATTTGTGGAAATGATGCTGACTGTTTATTCTTAAGTTTATGGCAGTATAGGGGTTTTTGTTTTCAGAATTTTTAAAAAATTAATATAATTGCGGGGATATTTTGTGTTATAATACAGGCAGAAAGAACAGGATATTTCGGATAAGCAGACATGCGGGAAGGCATGGAAAGGGCAGGGGCATGGACGAGAGGCTGATACAGTGGCATATGGGGTTTACGGCAGCCGTGGACCTGGAGCTGGAAGAAAACAGGGAAGACCTGGAATACACGAAGGAATACAGCCTGAACAGCAGGCCGCTGCAGGCAGACCTGCTGGTGATACGGAAAGACCGCGGGAAGCCGGTAGCGAATGAAATCGGGAGGCTGTTCCGCGGGCACAACATCATGGAATACAAATCGCCGCGTGATGAGCTGGACGTCGATGCGTTTTACAAGGCCGGGGCCTATGCGGCGCTGTACAAGTCATACGGAAAATGCTCGGATGAAAGGAAAGCGG
>CAJTSV010000074.1 GCA_910579075.1 uncultured Eubacterium sp. | reverse complement strand
TATTTCATTATCATACAAGATAATGAAAAGAGCAGAAAACCAGGACATGCCTGACTATTTTATGTATCTGGCCAATATGCCTTAAAAAGCAATGGATATTGAAATGAAATAAAAAATATAATTTAAATATAATATATACATGAAAATAGCGGATGTATGACAGGAAAAGGAGAGACGGCATGGTAAAAGCAGTTATTTTTGATATGGACGGGCTGATGATTGATACGGAAAGGCTGCTCGTAAAATACTGGCTGGAAGCGGCACAGGTTTATGGGTATGAAATGAAGGCGGAACATGTGCTGGGCATCCGGAGCATGGAAGCGAAGCATGCAGCCAGGAAGCTGAAACAGGAAATCGGTCAGGATTTCGATTATTACAAAGTCAGGGAACTGCGCAAAAAACGGATGAATGCACATATTGATACATATGGCCTGGAAGAAAAGAAAGGGCTTGGGGAGCTGCTGGAATATTTAAAGAAGTATCATTATCGGACAGCCGTTGCCACTGCTACGGATTATGAGCGTACCACCCGTTATCTTTCATCCCTGGACAGGCTCAGATATTTTGATGAAATTGTGTGTGCTTCCATGGTGGAGCATGGAAAGCCAGAACCGGATATTTATCTGGAAGCGGCAGCAAGGCTGCATACAGAACCGTCCGCATGCATGGCGCTGGAAGATTCTCCGAATGGTATTCTGTCCGCGTACCGTGCGGGGATGTATGCGGTTATGGTGCCGGATTTAAGCGGGCCGGATGAAGAAACGGGCAGACGCCTGTACCGCTGTGTGAAAGACCTTTCACAGGTCATTCCCCTGTTAGAAGAAATGGAATAGTCCAGACAGACTTATATTATAAATGGTCTGTTGACTTAAATGGTCTAATGTGTTAAACTTTATTTATGAAAAGTTTAACGTATTAGACCATTTTTGGATTGCCTTTTTCGAAAAGCAGCTGGCTTTTTTGTGGCCTGGGAAAACAGAAATGGATTATGGAGGAAACAGCATATGGACGTTCCAAAAATTTTTGACAGTGAATACCGTTTTTGTGAGATTTTATGGGAAAATGAACCGGTTTCCAGCAGCGAGCTTGTGAAACTGTGCAGGGAAAAGCTGGAATGGAAAAAGTCTACGACGTATACCGTTATCCGGCGCTTATCCGAACGCGGAGTCCTGAAATCGGAAAATGCAATCGTAACCTCGCTTATTTCCAAAGAAGAAGTACTGTCCGAGGAAAGCGCCGCAATTGTAGAAAAGACATTTTCTGGCTCCCTGCCTGGTTTTATAGCGGCATTTATACGGAAAAAAGACCTGACGCAGCAAGAGATAGAAGAAATACAGCAGATTATAGATTCTCACAAAGAATAAAACCGGAGGGGGGTATTTTTATGGTGCAGATACTGGGAAGCCTGAATACAGGATTCGTGATAAGCGGGGAAAATGAAATTCTGCAGACAGTGTTTCTGCGTATACTGGATATGGGAATTACAGCATCGTTTTTGATAGCCGCTGTTTTAGGTGTCCGGCTGCTCTTTCGAAACATGCCTGTAAAATTCCGCTTTGTACTCTGGATTCTGGCAGGAATCAGGCTTATATTTCCTTATTCTATGGAGTCTGCGTTTAGTCTGGTACCAGGACGGACGCATCTTGATACAGCTGTGATACATCCGGGCAATCTCAGAATGGAAGAAGGAATTGCGGTGATAAACGGGCCGGTCAGCCAGTATGTGCCACAGCATGAGCTTTTGGCAGGAAACAGTGCGAATCCGCCGTTTGCCCTGGTGATAGATATCTGCGCAGGAATCTGGGCAATGGGGGTAATTGTGATGGCTGTAGCCATGATATACAGCTGGCTGCGGCTGCGCTGGAGACTGGCGACGGCGGTACCGCAGGAAGTGCAGCTGCCCGCGGGCTTTCTGGCAGGGAAGCGGAAACATGTTTCTGAAACGGATGTACAGGGATGCCCCTGTGTAAAAATATACCGGTGTGCACAGACCGGCTCGCCGTTTTTGTTTGGGCTGATTCATCCGAAAATTTATGTGCCGTACACAGTTTCCGATAAAGATATTCCGTATGTCGTAATGCATGAATGCGTGCACAGGCAGCGCAGGGATTATCTGGTAAAACCAGCCGGATATCTGCTGCTGTCGTGTTACTGGTTTCATCCGCTTGTGTGGATAGCTTTTATCTGGATGTGCAGGGATATGGAAGCTGCCTGTGACGAAGCGGTGATACAAAAGCTTGGAATGCTATGCAAAAAGGAGTATTCCAGGGCGCTGCTTTCCTGTTCCATAAAAATGCAGCGAATTACCGCCTGTCCGTTATCTTTTGGGGAACCGGATGTAAAAAAACGTGTGAAAAATGTGCTTGCTTATAAAAAACCGGCAGCCCTGGCGATTGTATCAGCGGCAGCCGTGTGTATGATAATAATTCTGTGCTTTATGACACAGAAAGAACAAAGCGGGCAGCATATGGATAAAAATCAGGCAATAGAGACCATCGGTTCTGGAAAAGAAACTGAAAAAATATCAGAATCAAAAGGGCAGGATATTATCACAGAGCAGCCAGTCGAAGAAGCAGATATGCATGCTGCCTTTATCGACGATTATTTTCCAAATCCGCATGAGGAACAATCAGACCTGGTAATGGAAGCAGATTTGGACAAGGACGGGAATCCGGAAAAGATTGTTATGACCAGCCTGGGATATAATGGCGGGGATGGCGGTTATAAACTGGAAGTGTTTCGCATAAAAGACGGAATAGAGGAAAAAATTTCACTGCCGGATAATTATATAGAAGAAACAGGATTTCCGTTTGAAATGGAATGGACGGGGCGGGAAGCAGTATTAACTATGCCAAAAGGGGAAACAATTTTATTTAAGGAACAGCAGATACTGGAAAACAGCCGCAGGAATGATACAGAGGAGTATCTAAAAAAACAGATGGATGCAGGGGGCCTGTCTCTCACATATCCGTCTGATGCAGTAAGCGGTTTTACGGTGGCAGAGGATGCAAAAGACCACAAGACAGTCCTGATAGTCAAACAGTATCTGATGGGATATGGCGGGCATGCGGACTGCTTTGGATATGCCGTGGCTTGTTTGAAGCTGAGACCGGATAACCAGTGGGAAACAGACTATCTGTATATGCAAAAGCAGTAATTTAAGCCGCTGTGCTGCCTGTAACCTTATATTTTTTTAAATTGAGGATGACTTTTCTGGCATTATCCGATAAGATTGTAGAAAAAAGAAAGCAGCAGGTTTATATTTATGGAAACAAAGGAAATTCTGACCAAAGTAAAAAGCGGCGAGCTGTCAGTCGAAGAAGCAGAGCTTCTGTTTCGCAGGCAGCCGTTTGAGGAAATGGGATATGCAAAGCTGGACACGCACCGGAAAATCCGTTCCGGCTTTGCAGAAGTGATTTTTTGCAGTGGCAAGGCGGATGAACATCTTCTGCAGATTTTCGGCAGGCTCTATGAGCAGGATGGGGAAGTGTTCGGTACAAGGGCATCCCGGGAGCAGTATGAGATGATTCGGGAGAAATATCCACAAGCCTGTTATGACCCGGTTTCGCGGATTCTGAAAATAGAAAAAGAAGGAAAAGCGCGCAAAGGAAAAGCGGCAGTCTGTACGGCAGGGACAGCGGATATTCCGGTCGCAGAAGAAGCGGCACAGACAGCTGAATATTTTGGAACGGCAGTGGAACGGATTTATGATGTCGGTGTCAGCGGTATTCACCGCCTTCTGTCCAGCCTTGATAGAATTCAGGAAGCAAACTGCATTGTTGCAGTGGCAGGCATGGAAGGAGCGCTGGCCAGCGTGCTTGGCGGCCTGGCGGACAAGCCGGTGATTGCAGTGCCGACATCGGTCGGTTACGGGGCTTCAATGAACGGGCTGTCTGCCCTGCTTACGATGATAAATTCCTGCGCGAACGGCATTGCAGTAGTCAACATTGATAACGGATATGGTGCCGGATATCTTGCAGCGCAGATAAACCGCCTGGCATGCCCGGGCTGCCTGCATCCATGCAGGAATCATACAGGATGGGAGCCGGATTTATGAAACAGGATTGGGAAGGGAAGCATTATTCGTTTTACCAGAACCGGGAGTGTGAGTTTTTTCCGTGCCATAAAGGGGCAGACGAACAGAATTTCAACTGTTTATTCTGCTATTGCCCGCTTTATGTGCTCGGGAAGGAATGCGGCGGAAGCCCGCAGTATACAAAACAGGGAATCAAAGACTGCACGGGATGCATGCTGCCGCATCAGCGGGAACAGTACGGCTATGTCACAGGGCAGTTTTCCAGGATAGCTGCCGCAGCAGCTTCCATACACAATTAATTCCAGCGCATCCGCAAACAAAGAGTCCTGTGCAGCAGACAGGACTCTTTTGATTTTCACAGCATCCGCAAAACAAAGAGACCTGTACGGCAGACAGGACTCTTTTCCTATTTACAGTATTCGCAAAAAAAGAGCCCTATGTAGCAAACAGGACTCTTTTTTTAAATTGGAGGTAGGATGTATTTTTTAGATAGTACCGTACACCGGCACGGTACATTAAACGGAGAGCATGGGATTCGAACCCACGGTGCGTTAATAGCACACGGCTTTTCGAGAGCCGCACCCCTGGCCGCACCTTAAACCGCTCGGACAACTCTCCAATATATATGAAAAAATATGCTGTATAGATTATACCATAATTTTCCATAATTGCAAGAAAATTCTTAATTAATATTTAATTAATTGAATGAGGCCAGCTTTCGGCATAACTGTTACGGAGTCCGGCATGTGGTGCATGGGCATTTAACGGCCCCGGCAGCAGTCTTCTCTCATATAGATTTCCCGGTATTCTTTCGGAGACAGGCCGAATTCTTTTTTAAATGCACGGAAAAAACTGGAATAATCCTGAAAGCCGCACATCAGGCAGGCATCCCCGATAGGCGTATGGCTGAGTATCGCATCCCGGGAAGCGGACAGCCTTTTTTTCATAATAAACTGGTGTATGGAAATGCCAAGGCTGTTTTTAAAAACATGTGCAATGTGGTATTTGCTGACATAAAATTCTTTTGCCAGCTGTTCTAAGGAAAGCGCTTCGTTCAGATGCGTTTCGATGTATTGCAGCAGGTTTAAATACAGAGACTGTTCTTCATGCGCTGTTTTCGGATGGCGTGCCTCATATACCGTCCGGTTCAGATGCAGAATCAGGTCATTGGCACAGAGCGTGATTTTCGCATTTCTTCCAAAGCGCTGTGAATGGATTTCTTCAATCAGCTGGAAAATTTTTGCCTGTAATGCCTGAAAGGCTATTTCGTCATAATGAAAAATATATTCGCCGGTTTCGGATGCAAGCTTCATCAGGTACAGGTAATCAGGAGAAACCGAAAACAGGCTCCTGCAATATTCCTGGCTGACCCAGAATACAAATCTGCGGTACGGCGCTTCGCGGCCAAGAAGCGTTGCAAAGTGTGCAATGCCAGGCGGGATTAAAATCATGTCACCGTATTGCAGCAGATATTCCGTTCCGTCTATGTGAATCGAAACATTTCCTTCCAGAAAAAAGTAAAATTCAAAATGGCCGTGTGTATGGCTGGTTACATAATAAGAGTGGCTGTCACTGTAATAATATATCTCGAAATCGCCAGACAGCATATGCTGGCGCTGGCTGAATGCAGTCTGTAAATTTTTATGCAAACGGATGCACTCCTGTCGTTCGTTATCGATAATAGAATGCAGCTGAGTCTTTACTGCGGTAATGTATTGTAACCAGTATAACATGATACCGCAGCTTTTGCAATATATACAACAACTATCTCAATCGAAAATATGGGAATAAAATTGTATAATATTACTAACTGAGTAACTATATTGCAAAATATAGGGATTAAAATCAGGAAATCAGGAAATCAGGAAATCGGGAAAGGAGAAAGGGAACAGATGAAATTATCAGAACAGGGGCTGAAAAACAAAGAACAGTGGGAACAGGCAGGATATCAGCTGCCGCAGTTTGACCGTGAGGCGGTAACAGCCGCAACAAAAGAAAATCCATTCTGGATTCATTTCGGGGCTGGGAATATTTTCCGTGCATTTCAGGCAAATGTGGTGCAAAAGCTGCTGGACGCAGGAGAGCTGGACCGCGGGCTGATTGTGGCAGAAGGCTTTGATTACGAAATTGTCCAGAAAATGAACCGCCCGCACGACGAGTATTCCATTCTGGTGACATTAAAAGCAGACGGAAACGTAGAAAAAACAGTGGTCGGGAGTGTTGTGGAATCCTGTATTTTAGATTCTGCGGATGCGTCAGAATATGAACGCCTGAAAGAAATTTTCCGCAGGGAATCTTTGCAGATGGTTTCTTTTACCATTACGGAAAAAGGGTACAGCCTTGCAGACAGTAAAGGGGCATTCCTTCCGGCTGTACAGGCAGATTTTGCAGCAGGCCCGGAAAAACCGGTGAGCTATATCGGAAAAGTAACCTCGCTTTTGTATGCGCGTTACCAGGCGGGTACAAAGCCGGTGGCTATGGTCAGCATGGACAACTGTTCGCATAATGGGGATAAGCTGTTTGCAGCAGTCAGCACTTTTGCGGAGAAATGGACGGAAAACGGCACTGCAAACAAGGAGTTTCTTTCTTATATAAAGGATAAGGAAAAGGTATCGTTTCCATGGTCGATGATAGATAAAATTACGCCGCGCCCGGATGCTTCGGTTGAGGCTATTTTAAAAGCGGACGGCGTGGAAGGGTTAGAGCCGGTCATTACTTCCAAAAATACTTATGTGGCACCGTTTGTAAATGCAGAGGAATGCGAGTATCTGGTTATTGAAGATGCTTTTCCAAACGGGCGTCCGGCACTGGAAAAGGGCGGTCTGATATTTACCGAACGCGAAACCGTGGATAAGGTCGAAAAAATGAAAGTCTGCACCTGCCTGAATCCGCTGCATACGGCGCTGGCTGTGTTTGGCTGCCTGCTGGGGTACCATAAAATCTCAGATGAAATGAAAGACAGCGAACTGAAAAAGCTTGTGGAAACCATTGGCTATCAGGAAGGGCTTCCGGTCGTTGTAAATCCGGGCATCCTGGACCCGAAGGAATTTATCGGTACGGTGCTGCGTGTGCGCGTGCCAAATCCGTTTATGCCAGATACGCCGCAGCGCATTGCCACCGATACATCCCAGAAACTGGCTATCCGTTTTGGGGAAACAATCAAAGCTTACCAGGCATCAAAGGAGCTGGATGTGGCAGACCTGAAGCTGATTCCGCTTGTATTTGCCGGATGGCTGCGGTATCTGATGGCAGTGGATGACGAGGGAAATGCATTTTCGTTAAGCCCTGACCCGCTGCTGGATTCTGTATGCCCGCATGTAGCAGGATTTTCCCTGGGCAGGGCAGCAGGTGCAGAACAGGCGCTGAAGCCTGTATTGGAAAATGAAAAGATTTTTGGGGTAAATCTGTATGAAGCCGGGCTTGCACAAAAGGTGTGCGGGTATTTCGAAGAACTGGCTGCGGGCAGGGGCGCGGTACGTGCGGTGCTGAAAAAGTATCTGGATTAAATTCTATCGATAAAGCAGGAGGTACTCCATCCAGTCTGGCCGGATGGAGTACCTGCCTATAGTCAGAAAGAGGAAGATGGTATTACTGCTGCCTTAATTATACTGACTGCAAGACCTCTGCTTCAAGTTCCCTTAATTCATCAAATGACAGGGAAGGAACATAAAGTGATATTTCATCAAGTGACAGCTTTCCCATTTTTATCATTCTTTCTGCGGTTTCTCTCGCTTCATCGTGCCGTTCGCTTTTGATAAACGACTTTATTATCTGTTCTTCATCAAATAAACTCATCATAATCGTTACAACCTCCTTTTCTCGCTGCTCCAGATATTCCCTTAAAATATTCCTGTCCCTGCATATGCGGATTGTTTCTGTAATTGCTTTCCTTGTCATTCCATGCTGGTTTGTCTGACCGCTAAATACTTTGCAGAAAATGATGTACTGGTTTATGATGTCATCGGTATCGCTTTCATAGATAACCTTTGTATTGTTTTGCACTTTATCACCTCAGTTTGCGAAAATCCATGGTTATGGAATTACGAATATTCCATAAGTTGCGGCGAAAGATACGGTACCGTTTGTTCTCATTATGCTTCAATTATACAAAAAAACGCCTGCCTTTACAATAAAATTCAGAATCTCCTGTGAGCTTTGCAAGGCTGTCCCAGTGCAGCCAAAGCCGTTTCTCCTGTATCTGGTTCTGTTTCATGCAATTTACAGTTGATTTTATGGTATCATTACCGTAAATTATTGATGTAATGGAACGGACAATTTTCTATTTTAATTGACAACCGCCATGTTTCATTGGATAATAAAATAGAATGAAAATTAAGGAGGATTTCGTGTATGAACGAAACAAACGAATTTAAGCCGTATATTCCGGCGGAAAAAGTACTTCCGGAAATTACGCCTGTCTCGATTGTTCTGGGTATACTGCTGGCAGTTTTGTTTGGCGGTGCAAATGCATATCTGGGACTCCGGGTAGGAATGACTGTATCTGCGTCGATTCCGGCAGCAGTTATTTCCATGGGTGTCATCCGGATGATATTAAGGCGTGACTCTATTCTGGAGAATAATATCGTGCAGACGATTGGTTCTGCGGGAGAGTCACTGGCGGCAGGTGCTATCTTTACGCTGCCGGCATTGTTTATGTGGGCGGAAGAAGGCGGTACTTCCACGCCTTCCCTGATTGAAATCGCCCTGATTGCATTTGTGGGCGGCGTGATTGGCATTCTGTTTATGATTCCGCTTCGGACTGCATTGATTGTACAGGAGCATGGCACGCTTCCGTACCCGGAAGGCAAGGCATGTGCAGAGGTATTAATGGCAGGCGAGGAAGGCGGGGCAAGCGCTTCTACGGTATTTTTGGGCCTGTTTGTTTCTGCTGTGTACAAATTTATTGCAGACGGTCTGTGCATTTTTCCAAGTGAAGTTGATTTTGAGATTAAAAGCTACAAAGGCTCCGGCATCGGCATGGATGTGCTTCCGGCACTGCTTGGTGTCGGCTATATCTGCGGTGCGAAGGTATCTTCTTACCTGCTGGCAGGCGGTACGCTGGGCTGGTTTGTTATTATGCCGCTCATTGCGCTGTTTGGCGGGGATGCAGTGATTTATCCAGGCACAGACCCGATTAATACGTTAAGTCCGTCCGGGCTGTGGAGTACTTATATCCGATACATTGGTGCGGGCGCGGTAGCGGCCGGGGGCATTATGAGCCTGATTAAGTCGTTCCCGCTTATTATCCGTACCTTCCGCCAGGCAGTCAAAGGCTTTGGCGTAAAAGCAGGCGAATCAAACAGGACAACACAGGACCTGCCGATGAATTTTGTAATGATTGGCATCGGTATTATGGCTATTTTTATGTGGCTGTGTCCGGTGATTCCGGTGAATCTGTTAGGTGCAATTATTATTATTGTATTCGGTTTCTTTTTTGCTACCGTATCTTCCCGCATGGTCGGCCTGGTCGGCAGCTCTAACAACCCGGTTTCCGGCATGGCAATTGCGACCCTGCTGATTGCGACCATGATTTTAAAAGCAACCGGCATGATTGGCATGGCGGGAATGGTAGCAGCTATCAGCATCGGCTCTATTATCTGTATTATCGCAGCAATTGCAGGCGATACCTCACAGGATTTAAAAACAGGATTTCTCGTAGGCTCCACGCCGAAAAACCAGCAGATTGGCGAGTTAATCGGTGTGCTTGCTTCTGCGATTACGATTGGCGGCGTTTTGTATCTGTTAAATGCAGCATGGTCCTATGGGACAGACCAGCTTCCGGCACCGCAGGCAATGCTGATGAAAATGGTTGTAGAAGGCGTTATGAACGGCAACCTTCCGTGGGCGCTTGTATTTTCCGGTGTCTTTATTGCAGTCGTTGTGGAAATCCTCGGCATTCCGGTACTCCCGTTTGCAGTCGGCCTGTACCTGCCAATCCATTTAAGTACTCCGATGATTGTCGGCGGCCTTGTCAGGCTGTATTTTGAAAAGAAAAAAGGAGAAGATGAAAAAGAACGCAAACGCAAAGTGGAAAACGGCGTGCTTTATTCTTCCGGATTAATCGCAGGCGAAGGCTTAGTCGGAATTATGCTTGCAGTATTTGCAATTATCAATATAGGAGATAAATCTTTAGGGGATATTATTAATCTTTCTGAAAAAATCAATCTTGGCAACTGGGGCGGCCTGGCATTTTTTGCAGTGCTGACAGCTTCGTTATGGGCAATTATTGTCCAAAAGAAAAAGAAAAATTAAATATAATTTAAATTTCAGTCTGGGACTTTGCATGTTTATGCAGAGTCCTGATTGCGTTTTTTGCATATTATCTGGTTTTTATGGAAAAAATAGGGTAATATACAAAGAAAGAACACAGGGATTTGAATATGGCAAAGAAAAAAGAGAATTTTGTGGATTATATTCCAAAAAGAAACGCATTATATGAATGGGAGTTAAACAGCAGAAACCTGGCTGAGGTTTTGGTCATAAACCGCGGCCTTTATAACCGCATTGCGCAGCTTTTATTTAAAAAGCCCAAAATCAGCAGGATTGAGCTTGATGAAATGGGAAGCTTTATCTGGCAGGAAATGGACGGCCGGAAAACGGTTTATGAAATCGGAACTGCCGTAAAAGCAAAATTTGGAAACAAAGCAGAGCCATTATACGAGCGTTTATGTGAATATATCCAGATACTGCATAACAACCGTTTTATTGTATACGAAAACAAAAAACGTGTGAAAAAGAACGGGGCAAAGTACTAAAGCGTGTCAGAAACAGAGTGCAGGAAGCATGCTGCGAAATAAATACAGAAAGAAGGACTGGAAAATGGGAGTATTATCAAATCTGGAACCGAAAGAGGTCTTCGCTTATTTTGAGGAAATCAGTTCCATTCCCCGTGCATCTTATCACGAGGATAAAATCAGCAATTACTGTGCAGATTTTGCCAGAAAGCACAATCTGGTTTATTATCAGGATGATTTAAAAAACGTGATTATAATAAAAGAAGCAACGGCTGGATATGAGCAGGAAGAACCGGTTATCCTGCAGGGACACCTTGATATGGTGTGCGAAAAAACGCCGGACTGCGGGATTGATTTTGAAACAGACGGCCTGGCAATCCGGACAGAGGGCGATTACATTACGGCAGACGGCACAACGCTGGGTGCAGATAACGGCATTGCCATTGCCTATGTGCTGGCTATTCTGGCATCCGATACGATTGCGCATCCAAGGCTGGAAGTAATCTTTACAGTATCGGAAGAAGTCGGCATGGAAGGAGCCAGCGGCGTTGATGTGTCCATGCTCAAGGGGCGCAGGCTGATAAACCTGGATTCCGAGGAAGAAGGCTATCTGCTGGCAGGCTGTGCCGGCGGCTCAAGGGCAGTCAGCCGGATGACGTTAAATAAAATTTCGGCTGAGGGTGCTTCCATGAAAATTACAGTTACGGGGCTCAAGGGCGGGCATTCCGGCGTGGAAATCAACAAAGGGCGGGCCAATGCGAATATGCTGATGGGCCGCATCCTGATGGGACTGGCACGAAACGTGAACTATCATCTTTCTTCCATAGCAGGCGGCAATAAGGATAATGCGATTCCAAGGGAGTGCACCGTGCTTTTATGCATGGCGGAACAGGACCTGGACACTGCCGTGCGTGAGCTTGCGCAGATGCAGCAGGATATCGCAAATGAATATGCCGTTACGGACAGCCGGATTACAATTGAAACAGAGCGCGATACGGATGTGCCGTTTTTTATGCTTGATGAAGCAGGCACAAAACAGGCAGTGATGCTGATAAACGCCCTGCCAAACGGCATCCAGGCTATGAGTGCGGATGTGGAAGGACTGGTGGAGACCTCGCTGAATCTGGGCGTGCTGCGGCTGGAAGGCGCACAGCTTGAATTAAGCTATGCGGTGCGCAGCTCCGTGGAAAGTGCAAAAGCCGCGCTGCATGACAAAATGTCGTACCTGACAGAAGGCCTGGGCGGTGAGATTGAAATATCCGGGGATTATCCGGCCTGGGAATTTAAGCGCAATTCGCCGCTGCGGGATAAAATGGCGGCTGTTTACGAAAAGATGTATGGGAAAAAGCCTGTCATAGAAGCAATCCACGCAGGGCTGGAGTGCGGGCTGCTTGCCGGAAAGCTGCCTGGCCTTGATTGTATTTCGGTCGGGCCGGACATGGAAGCAGTGCATACAACAGAAGAAAAACTGAGCATTTCTTCGACAAAGCGTGTCTGGGAATATATATTGGAAGTTTTGAAAACCAAATAAGCGGTATGCGGCACCTAAATTTTGGAATTCTTTTTTATTGACAGCCTGATGACGAATAATTTATAATAAAAAAGACGAATAGTTTTACTATAATATTTTGAAGAAAGAGAGGATGCGTCAAAATGCTTAGAGTGGGTATGCTTACAAGCGGCGGTGACTGTCAGGCTTTGAACGCTGCAATGAGAGGCGTTGCAAAAGGGTTAAGTTCCAATGTGGAAGATTTGGAAATTTATGGATTTTTAGATGGATATAAGGGCCTGATTTATGGAAACTACCGCCTGCTTACGTCATCAGACTTTTCCGGTATTCTGACAAAAGGGGGGACAATTTTAGGTTCTTCCCGCCAGCCGTTTAAGCTGATGCGTACACCGGATGCAAACGGGCTGGATAAAGTAGAAGCAATGAAGCAGAATTATTACAAGCTGAATCTGGACTGTATTGTAATACTGGGCGGAAACGGAACACAGAAAACAGCAAATCTCCTTCGCGAGGAAGGGCTTAATGTTATCCACTTGCCAAAAACGATTGACAATGATATCTTTGGAACGGATGTAACCTTTGGCTTCCAGAGTGCAATTAATATCGCGACCGATGCCATTGACTGCATACATACGACGGCTGCTTCCCATAACCGCGTATTTATTGTAGAAGTCATGGGACATAAGGTTGGCTGGCTGACACTTTATGCAGGACTTGCTGGCGGTGCAGACATCATTCTCCTGCCGGAAATCCCTTATGATATCAAGAAAGTTGTATCTGCAATTGAGAACCGGACAAAGGCTGGAAAAGGCTTTACCATCCTTGCGGTTGCAGAAGGCGCAATATCCAAAGAAGATGCAAAATTAAGCAAGAAAGAATATAAAAAGAAAATGGAAAAATCCCCATATCCTTCGGTTTCGTATGAAATCGCACAGAAAATCGGGGAGAAGCTTGGCAGTGAAGTACGCGTAACCGTGCCGGGGCATACACAAAGAGGCGGAAGCCCGACGCCATATGACCGCGTGCTTTGTACAAGGCTCGGTGCAGAAGGCGCAAAAGCGATTCTGGAAAAAGATTTCGGGCATATGATTGCCATGGTCAATAATGAAGTCAGGCGCGTGCCGCTTGAAAATGTGGCCGGCAAGTTAAAGACGGTTGACCCGAATGCACAGATTGTAAAAGAAGCAAAACTGACAGGCATCAGTTTTGGTGATTAATTAAATGTTTAATTTAAATATTAAAATTGCTGCGCAGCTGCTTGCGCAGCATTTTTATATAACCAGGAGGCAGAATGTCATATACAGCGTTATACCGCAAATACCGGCCGCAGAATTTTGAAGATGTCAAAGGGCAGGAGCATATTGTAACGACTATCCGAAACCAGATAAAAGCCGGCCGCATCGGGCATGCTTATCTGTTCTGCGGTACGCGCGGAACCGGGAAGACGACCATAGCAAAGATATTTGCAAAGGCGGTCAACTGCGAAAATCCCGAGGAAGGAAGCCCGTGCGGCAGATGTGCGTCATGCAGGGCTATTGCGCAGGGAAGCTCCCTAAACGTGATAGAAATCGATGCGGCTTCCAATAACGGCGTGGACAATATCCGGGATATCCGGGATGAGGTCACGTATGCGCCGACCGAAGGCAGATACAAGGTATATATTATAGACGAAGTCCATATGCTTTCCATAGGAGCTTTTAATGCACTGCTCAAAACGCTGGAAGAACCGCCGTCCTATGTCATATTCGTACTGGCTACGACGGAAGCGCACAAAATACCGGTGACTATCTTATCAAGATGCCAGAGATATGATTTTCACCGTATTTCCGCGGATGTCATTTCACAGAGGCTGCAGGAGCTGTTAGTTCAGGAAAACGCCAGCGCAGAAGAAAAGGCAGTCCGCTATATCGCAAAGGCTGCGGACGGTGCGATGCGGGATGCCTTAAGCCTTTTGGATCAGTGCATGGCATTTTATATGGGGCAGAAGCTGACCTATGACCATGTGCTCGATGTGCTTGGAGCGGTTGATACCGAGCGTTTTTCCAGCCTGCTGCGGGCCGTCCTGAAAAACGATGCCTTAAGTGCCATGCGCCAGATAGAAGAACTGGTTACACAGGGCAGGGAGCTTGGCCAGTTTGTCAATGATTTTACATGGTATCTGCGTAACCTGCTGCTTTTGCAGGTTTCGGATGATATGGAAGAAGTGCTCGACATTTCCAGTGAGAACCTGGTATTGTTAAAGGAAGAATGCCAGATGGCCGATGCCGCGCAGCTGATGCGCTATATCCGCATTTTTTCAGAGCTTTCCAGCCAGGTGCGTTATTCTTCCCAGAAGCGCATAGTAATCGAAATTGCTGTTATCAAGCTGTGCCGCCCGGCTATGGAGGAGGATTTGGGCTCTGTCCTGGAACGCGTGAAACAGCTCGAAAAAAAGATAGAAGCAGGCATTGTGCCCGTGCAGGCGGCAGAGCACCCGGTACCGGCAGAAAGCGCGCAGCCAAAGCAAAAGCCCCTTCCCATGCCAAAAGCAGTGCCGCAGGATATCAGGCAGGCTGTTCAGAACTGGCAGGGAATCGTGGCAGACCTGCCAAATCCGGTCAGCAATTTTCTGCGGAAAGCACATTTAAGCATTGGGGATAACGGCGTGCTTTTGCTTGTGCTGGATGATGCGGTCAGTTTTGGAATGCTTTCACAAGAAAGCCGTCAGAAGGAGATAGCAGACAGTATTTCGCGCAGTGTCGGCAAAGAGGTGCAGATTCAGATAAAGCTCAATGAAAGCGGGCATTCGTTTGAACGGGCTTATGTGGATCTGGAGCAGATGATTCATGCGGAGATTGAATATGAGGATTTCTAAACCGTTTCGATTGTTATGAAATCATGTTTTTCAACCCATATATTGTCAGAATCCGTAATATGCGTTAAAATCAGATAGCAGTGAAATTTAGAACAATCGCAAGGAGGAGAGCATTATGGCAAGACGAGGAGGATTTCCAGGGGGCGGGATGCCAAACAATATGGCGAGCCTGATGAAACAGGCGCAGAAGATGCAAAAGCAGATGGAAGATGCGACAAAGGAACTCGAAGAAAAAGAAATGACGGCGACAGCCGGCGGCGGAGTGGTAGAAATAACCGTATCTGGCAAGCGCGAGGTTACAAAGGTAAAAATTGACCCGGAAGCGGTAGACCCGGATGACGTGGAAATGCTGGAAGATTTGATTATGGCAGCGACAAACGAAGCCATGCGCAAAATTGACGAATATTCCCAGAATACCATGGGCAAGATTACCGGCGGGCTTGGCGGCGGAATGGGGCTGTTTTAAATATGGACTATTACAGCGGCCAAATCAGCAGATTAATTGAGTCACTTTCATCCCTGCCTGGCATTGGCAGCAAGTCTGCGCAGCGGATGGCATTTCATATTTTAAATATGCCGGAAACGGAAGTGGAAAAGCTGGCAGCTTCGATTCTGGAAGCAAAGCGCAAAGTACGCTACTGCAGGCAGTGCTTTACCCTGACCGATGACGAAATCTGCCCGATATGCAGCAATCAAAACCGTGACCAGAAGCAGATTATGGTTGTGGAAAATCCGAGAGACCTTGCAGCCTATGAAAAGACCGGTAAATTCGATGGTGTATACCATGTGCTGCATGGCGCGATTTCCCCGATGCTGGGCATAGGCCCGTCGGATATCCGGTTAAAGGAGCTGATGCAGCGCCTGCAGGGGGATGTGCGCGAGGTCATTATTGCGACCAATTCCAGCCTGGAAGGGGAAACGACAGCCATGTATATCAGCAAGCTGATTAAGCCGACAGGCATAAAAGTGACCAGAATTGCAAGCGGCGTGCCGGTTGGCGGCGACCTGGAATACATTGACGAGGTAACACTGCTCAGGGCACTGGAAGGAAGGACGGAATTATAAAGAATCCATTTAATTTCCAGCACAGGCAGCAGGTTATAAAGGAAAGTACAGAAGAAAGAATAAAAGGCAGATATTATATGTAAAAAGCCATAAAAATATGTGCCTGATATTTTTATCTGCGCTGCTAACAACAATATATGCCAAAATCGGCCTGTTTTTTATGATACATTGTACGCATACCTGAAAAAATGGAAAGAGGTGTGCAGAGGTGGCAGAACAAAAACAGGGTTCGACAAGGACACTACCAAAGAATATCCGTCAGATAGGAACCAGCAGCGGAACGAGCAGGGTTTATCTGGAGGATTATGTATATACCTACTTACATGCACAGGAAGAACTGGACGCATGGACTTACCGGGGATTCGTGCTGCTTGGAAAAATCGAGAGAGGGAAAGATTTTGCGAGATACTTTATCAGCGGACTGATTCGGGTAGAGGATGAATTTTTTAAGGACTGCATGCTGGAATTTGGCGACGAGACATGGGCATATATTTATAAGGAAATGAAGCAGTACTACGAGGACCTTGAAATCGTAGGATGGGGCCAGGATGTCAGCAATGCTTCTGCAGGATTGGCCGCGGAAATCGAGAGGAACCATAAGCAGAATTTTAACATTCATAAAAATGTCTTATTTCTGCTGAATCTGGCGGAACAGGAAGAAGCTTTTTATGTGTTTGAAAAAAACATGCTGCAGCGGAAAGAAGGATATTATGTCTATTATGAAAAAAATCCGCAGATGCAGGATTATATGATAGAATCCCGTAAAAGTCCGGCAGAGCTGCAGATCGCGCCGGAAGAAATCGGGGAACCGCTTGTACACAGCTACCGGGAAGCCCTGCTGGAAAAAAAGGCTCAGATGTCAGCCCGCAAGTGGAACGGAGTGCTCTATACAACGAGCATGATGCTGGTGCTTTCTGTCTGCGTGCTTGGGGTCAGCACGGTCAGCAATGTAGAGAAAATGCAGAATCTGGAATCTGCTGTCAGCCAGATTACCGGCCATGGCGGACAGGAATCGGGAGTTCCTGTTATGAGCCAGAATACAGGCAGCAGTGAATCCGGCTCTGGAAAAGAGAAAGCTGCTGATGAAGGGAAATCCGCCAGCGGAGAGGATTCTGGCACAGGAAACGGACAGTCCGGCGGCAGAGAGGGCTCTGGCACAGGAAATGGACAGGCTGGCAGCGGGGAAAATACCGGTTCCGGAAACGGACAGTCTGGAAACGGGGAAAATGCTGGTTCTGGAAACGGACAGTCTGGCGGCGGAGAAGATACTGGCACAGGAAACGGACAGTCCGGCAGCGGAGAGGATTCCGGCGCCGGAAATGGGGAGTCTTCGGCGGACGGCAGCAGTGCAGACAAGCCTGGCGCGCAATCCGGGGATGATGAAAACGGCAAAGCTTCCGGCAGCAAATCCGGAAAGAAAGAATCTGACGGCGGTAACGGAGAATCGGATAAGCAGGATTCCGAACAGGTATCGTCAGACAGCCTGGATGCAGAATCCCTGACAGAAGCGCAGAGATACCTGCTGCAGGGCTATTATGTCGTAAAAAAAGGAGACAGCCTTGTCGGAATCAGCAAAAAAATATACGGAACACCGGCAAAGGCAAGGAAGATATGCAAATTAAATGGAATTGATGATATGGATAAGATTTATGCCGGACAGAGACTGGAGCTGCCGTGACAGGGAAGACAGGCCGTTTTCCGGTTCCTGTCAGGGCTGATGGCAGAAGCACGCGGCACGGTGCGATAGAGAAGGATTACAGAAGATGAAGGGGTTTTGGCACAGGAGTGAACATGATAAAAAGCGGTAATACAAAATTGAAAGCACTTCCGGCGCAGAGTGCGGAGGAGTTATCTGAGTTAAAACAGAAAATCCGGATTCATAGAATGAAAATCCTGATACTGGTCTTTGCAGGCGCTGGATTGGTGATTGGATTATGTTTTGCCGCGTTTTTGTATTTTGAAAATATTGTTTACAACGATTTTGAGATTGTGGAGCAGATGGAACGCAGTGAGATGGAAGCTGCTGAATATGAAGAATTCGGGGGAAATGTGCTGCAATATACCCAGGACGGGGCTGTTTATTCGGATATCGCCGGCAATGTATTCTGGAATCAGACTTATGAAATGGAATCGCCGCGCATTACTTCCTGTGAGGATTATCTTGCGATTTATGAGCAGGGCGGCAGCCGGATTTATATTATGAATACGGCTGGACGCCAGGGGACAATCAATACATCGCTCCCGGTCCAGCGTGTCAGCATTTCCAGGGAAGGCACGGTAGCTGTGCTGATGGAAGATTCCCATACCAATTATTTACATATGTATGACAAATCTGGCAGGCAGCTGGCAGGCGGCGGGCTTCATATTGAAAACAGCGGCTATCCTTTGGACATTGCATTATCCAGTGATGCCCAGAAGCTGGCAGTCAGCCTTTTGGATATTAAAGAGGCGTCTGTAAAATCGACCGTTGTATTTTACAATTACGGGACAGTCGGGCAGAATGAAATCGATAATATTGTAAGCTCGTACAGTTATCCAGATATGGTAATTCCAAGCATCCGGTTTGTATCGAATGACCGGATTCTGGCATTTGGAGATTCCAAAATCATTATTTTTGAAGGAACACAGAAACCGGCAGTGGCAAAAGAAATATCCTGTAAGGAAACCATCCGCAGCATTTACTGGGACAAGGATTTTTTCGGCCTGGTTTCCGATAATCCGGATTCTGCAAAAGGCTATCTGACCCGCATATACAATATGCGGGGTTCTCTGGTGCTTGAACAGAAATTTAATCTGGATTATACACATATCGGCTTTTTGCAGAATGGACTTTTATGCATCCGCAATGAGAAAAGCGTGCAGCTGTATACGATGCGGGGAAACAAGCGGTTTGAGTATACGTTTGACCGGAATGTTTATGATGTGATTTCAGGAAAAGGACAGCTGGATTACTGGGTCATTTTAAGCGGAGAGACAGACAGGATTAAGTTAAAGGAAAAATAATATGAATTGGCTTTATATAGCAGTTATGGGTTATATTGTGTTTTCGGCACTGCGGGGATTTCACAAGGGATTTTTCAGGGTTGCATATTCCCTTGCAGCATGGCTCATAACCATTGTATTTATCGGATTAGCAGTACCGGCGGCACGGGATATGATTGTGGAGCATACTACGATTGCCGTGCAGATTGAAAAAACGAGTGAGAAATACATCCGAAAGCAGATTAACCAAATGATAGAAGATGGGACGCTGGCTCAGAATGCGGGGCTTCCATGGCTGTCGCTGCCGGAATCAGTCCTGAAAAAAACAGGAAGCGGAACCAAAAAAGCGATTATTGCTGCCCTGGAAGCCCAGGGAGTTTATAAGAAGCTCGCAAAGGCGGCTGCGGAATCCGTGATTTCGCTGATTGCCTTTACAATAGCGATGGCAGTTATCCAGGTGATTCTGCTGCTGATACGCAAAAACCTGAATTTGATTTCGAAGCTGCCCGGGGTGAATATCGCAAATATGATACTCGGGTTTTGCGCCGGAGTGGTTAAGGCATTTGTAGTAATCTGGGCTGTGTTTGCTCTGATTAAGGCATGCGAAATGCTGCCGGCCAGTGCGGGGCTTATCCGCATGATTGAGGAAAATGCTGTGCTGAAAGGGCTGTATGAGCAGAACCGGGTTCTGGAACTGGTTGAGAGCCTGGGCCTTCTGACGGCTGGCAGTTTTCTGAAAGACTAGGGGCTGTCGCATTAAGAAAAATGATACAAGATATAGCTGGTATAAATCATTCTT
>CAJTSV010000073.1 GCA_910579075.1 uncultured Eubacterium sp. | reverse complement strand
TTATTTAACGCCGCTGCAATCCCTGCTTCCAGTACCGTTACAATCCCTGCTGTAATCAAAGGTATCTGAAACAGCATGGTGCTTAACAGTATCAGCGCCAGGCTTCCTGCAACAATGCAGATAAGCGCCAGCCGCACGGTTGCGCCATTGTGCTGCCTTTTGCGCACATCCGCTTCCTGTTCCTTTTTTCCCCCTGCCTGCCCTTCGTCTTTTTCCGCATCCAGGTCAACAAGGCCGATTTCTTCTTCTTTCCGTTTTAAACCGCTCATCTTTTCACATCCTGATGTATAAAATCATAAATCTGTATATCCGTATTTACGGATATATTATATACTTTCTGGATGGAAAGCTCAACTCCATTTTTATGAATTTGCAAAAAATTGCTAATGGCATCCCCTGCAGCGGCTGCAGTCACCGCCGCAGCCTGATTTTCCGTTTTTTTTGTCCCTGGCCATGCTGCGGATGACCAGGCACACCGTACATACCAGTATCGTCAAAACAGCTGCCGTTCCCATTGCTTCACCTTCCTTCCATTTTCCTGATACGGCCGCAGCAGCAGGTAAATAAATGCTGCTGCAATAACAGCCGCTGCAATCGTTCCGGCTGTAAACGTGCCCTCTGTAAACAGCGTGCCAAACTGGTAAATACACAGCGATACGGCATAAGCCAGCCCGGTCTGGTACCCGACTGCAGCCCAGAACCATTTCGCACTGTTTAATTCCCGCTTCATCGCGCCCATTGCAGCAAAGCACGGCGCACACAAAAGGTTGAATACCAGAAAGGAATACGCCGCTGCCCCGGTCATCGAAGCCCCGAGCACGCTCCAGATTTCATCCCCGTTTTCTGCCACTTCTGCAAATCCAAACAGCACGCCGAAGGCTGCCACAACATTTTCCTTGGCTATCAGCCCGGTCACGGCTGCCACTGTCATTTTCCAGTCTCCCCAGCCAAGCGGTGCAAAAACCGGTGCAAAAATACCGCCAATAACGGCCAGCAGGCTGCTGTCCAGCTGCCCTTCGCCAAGCATCCCAAACCTTCCGTCTGTCCATCCAAACCCCTGCAGGAACCATAAAACAATCGTAGAAAGCAGAATGATTGTACCAGCTTTGCGGATAAATGACCAGCCTCTTTCCCACATGCTGCGCAGTACATTTCCCGCTGACGGCATATGGTAAGCAGGAAGCTCCATAACAAACGGCGCGGGGTCCCCGGCAAACAGATTTGTCTTTTTCAAAAGAATGCCCGAACAGATAATCGCTGCAATTCCCACAAAATAAGCGCTCCATGATACCCAGCCGGCATTTTCAAAAAATGCGCCCGCAATCAGCCCGATAATCGGCAGCTTTGCCCCGCATGGCACGAATGTCGTTGTCATTACCGTCATCCTGCGGTCCCTTTCGTTTTCAATCGTGCGGGATGCCATAATGCCCGGCACGCCGCAGCCGCTTCCAATCAGCATTGGAATAAACGATTTGCCGGACAGTCCGAATTTGCGGAAAATGCGGTCCATAATAAATGCCACTCTTGCCATATACCCGCATGCTTCCAAAAATGCAAGGAAGAAAAACAGCACAAGCATCTGCGGCACAAAGCCAAGCACGGCCCCGACGCCGCCCACAATCCCGTCTGCGACGAGCCCCGTCAGCCAGCCTGCGCACCCGGCTGCTTCCAGAATGCCTGTAACGCCCGGCACAATCCATTCGCCAAACAGCGTGTCGTTCGTCCAGCCGGTCAGCATATCCCCGACGGTGGATACCGATACATAATACACCACAAACATCACGGCTGCAAATACAGGCAGCGCCAGCCACCGGTTTGTCACAGCGAGGTCAATTTTGTCAGAAAGCGTCATTTTCTGCCCGTTTCTTTGTTTCGTGCAGCATTCCCCGATAATCGAAGAAATATATTCATACCTCTCATTGGTAATAATACTCTCCGCATCGTCTTCAAAGGCATCCTCCAGCAGCTTTCTCTGCGCTGACACATCCGGCACGCTGTTTAGCTTTGCGCTGATTTTGCTGTCGTTTTCCAGCAGCTTGATGGCAAAAAAACGCCGCTGGCATGCGGGCACGCTGCTGTCCAGCTTTGCAGCCACCGCCTGCACGGCCTGTTCTGCTTCCCTGGAAAATTTATGCACCAAAACAGGGCCGTCCTGTTTTTGCGCCAGTTCCACTGCTTTCTGTGCTGCTTTTTGAATACCGGTTCCTTTTAATGCAGAAATTTCCAGCACCTCGCATCCCAGATTCTGTCCCAGCTTATCTGTATGTATCTTTTCACCTGACTTTTCCAGGATATCCGCCATATTTACCGCCATCAGTACCGGAATGCCAAGCTCTAAAAGCTGCGTGGACAGATACAGATTCCGCTCAAGATTGGTTCCGTCCACAATGTTCAAAATCACATCCGGGCGTTCGTCTATCAGATAGTTTCTCGCGGCCACTTCTTCCGGCGTATACGGCGAAAGCGAATAAATGCCGGGCAGGTCGGTCACTGTAACATCCTTATGCCCTTTCAGCTTTCCTTCTTTTTTCTCCACGGTTACTCCCGGCCAGTTGCCGACAAACTGGTTCGAACCTGTCAGCGCATTAAACAGCGTCGTCTTGCCGCAGTTCGGGTTTCCCGCCAGTGCAATGTTAACTGCCATTTTCGTTCTCCTTTTCTGATTCTCTCTTTTTGTTTTCTATAACTATCTTATATTAGTTCTGGCTAACTGCAAGATAAAAAAATAACAGGGATTCTCCCGGTTTCATGGCAGGCCTCCGGCCCTGCCACCCTGATTTCAGTGACCCCTGTGACAGGCACTCTGGCTTTACCAGCCCTCATCTCAGCTGACCTCTATCATTCCGGCATCTTCCTTGCGCAGAGACAGCTCATAGCCGCGCACGGTAATTTCGACAGGGTCGCCAAGCGGCGCCACTTTCCGTACATAGACAGAAACCCCTTTTGTAATGCCCATATCCATAATGCGTCTTTTCACCGGGCCTTCCCCGGTCAGCCTGGTTACGGTAACGGTCTGTCCCGCACCGGTTTCTTTTAATGTTTTCATATTCTGCTCCTTTACACCAGTATTTTATTTGCCATGTCCCTTCCGATGGCTACCCGGGAATCCCTGACATTGACAATCATATTTCCGCCCATTTCCGAAACAACCGTTACAACCGCCCCGGTTACAAATCCGAGGTTTTCCAGAAACCGGCGTGTATCTTCTTTTCCCCCGACTTTTTTAATCGTGCCGGGTTCCCCTGTGTGAATCATTGACAGCGGCATATGCGCACTCCCCCTATTCTTTTTATTCCTTCATTTTTCAAACACGCTCCAGCGCATAAACATGATATGTTCTTTAACTTACCATAGTTAGTGTATACTAACATCCGGCATCTGTCAAGCACTTTTTATATCGTTTTAAAAAAAAGCTTTTCCTGCCCGTATTTCTGCTGCGCTGCTGCCACACAAAAAACGCATACATAATACTGCTTCTATAAAGATACATAAATATACTTTCCGCAATATTCTGTATGCGCTTCTTTTCATACAGCAATCTCCCGCAACAGGGCATGAAGAAAAATGGAACAAGATATCGTTCCTTTAAATTATTCTTCCGGCATATCCTGCATATGTTCTGCTCAGAGGTTCCTCAGTCAGTCAGAACCGCGCATGCTCTCTTTTTCAAGTCCAAGCATCCAGCTTTCGTGCATTCTGGCACGCATCCCGGATTTTATTTCCCATACCGTCAGGATTTCGTGCATTCTGGCACGCATCCCGGATTTTGTTTATAAAACTGCCAGCTGCATTTATTCCTGCGGCATCCCGCTTTGGACGGGCTTTGGCCGGAATGCTGCGAGTATGGCCAGTTCACCGTAATAAAGCCCTTTATCCAGGTCTTTATTCAGTTCTTTTAATTCCACGATTTCATCGAAGTGCTCCTGCAGCTCCCTGTGCCGCTGTGCCCTGCGCTCCCAGAAGCTGTTTTTCGCTTTCTCCTGAAACAGCTTGTTTCCGCTGCCATTCATAAATCCGGCCCGCCAGCTTTCCCCGCGGCTTTGTTCCTTCGTATCTCCAAAATATAACACCGTATACTTGCCGCCGCACATGCCGCTCCATGGGTCACGCGCGGAAAAACCGGACTGAATGGAATCCAGTACCCATTTCTCATATTCCGGGTCATTTTTCATCGCTTCCAGCCCGGCCTGTGAAATCTGGACTGCAACCGTGTCCTGCATATTCGACGGATGCATGGGAAGCTGCGAAATACGCCCATAAATATATTCCTGATACTCCTCCATGCTCATATCCTTCGAAGAAATCCGGACTGCATCCCCGCCCTGTGCAGCCTGCTGTCCGCTGATCTGCGCCATTTTCTTGATAAATGACGGGTCCGGGTTCTGGCTGCTTTTCACATCATAAGCTTTCAAAAAGCTGCGGGCTGCCCTTGTCCTGTAACTGGCATCAAATGTCGTATTCATATGGTCTCCTTTCCTGAACAATGTTTCCATATGCTATATCGGCACAGCCCGGCGGCTTTTGCAGCAGATTGGCATGAATGGCCGGCAAAACTGCCGCATTCAGCGCGCCTGTACGCAAAAAAGCCCGGAACAGGGACTGTAAAGCTCCTGTACCAGACTGATTCTGCTTCTGTCAGGTTATATCCGGCTTTTATTCTGTTTTCTCATTCCTGTTTTCCAAAGCAGGGTTCCAAAACAGTGCTTTGGGAAGCAGCACTGCTTACAGCTTCGAATAGCCAAACCCATTTACAACCGCTTCTATTTTCGTCCCCTTTTTGCAGAACGGGCAGTCCGCTTTTGGAAATGCCTGATAGCCGATAACGTCATTTTCGCCAAACAGCGACTGTACCCGGATATTGCTGACTGTTTTTACCGTGCTGAAAATCGAACCGATGCCTTCCATGACTCCGCCATAATACTGTATGCCTTCCAGGCTCCTGCGGATGGTTTCGCCTGTCGTGGTCGTAGCCAGCAGGAGAATAATATGCTTCCCTGCAATCATATGCTTGGTATTGTCACGGAAAATCATCTGGTTATCACGGCTCTGCTCCGGTGAAATGACATACACCGTCTTATGCATGTTTGTCGAGGAAATATGCTCTTTTTCAAACTCCTTTGCCAGAAATGCACCGATTACTTCCGTGCCGTCCATGCAGACAACCGTGTCCACATAGCTCAGATGCCCGAATTTGTGCGCCAGGATTTTGGCTGCTTCCTCTGCTTCCGCAATACGCGCCCGGATGCCGGTTACATCAATGTAAAAATTAATATGGGAATTGCTTGTGGCAAAATGCCCCGGAATTGCATGCAGTGCCAGAAGATTGCTTTCTTTTGAATAAAATTTTACCGTCCTTTGCTCCATTCCATATCTCCTTTCTGAATTCAGTGCTTCAGATCCGCCGCCATTGATTACCGCTTTATCATAGCAGATTATCAAAAAAGTGTAAAGTTTTTATTCAATTCTGCCGTAATCCGTCCGTTACTGTTCACTCCGTGACCAGCAGCTTTCGTCCCTTACTGCCTGCCTGTACTTCCGAGTCCTCCCCGGTCCGGATTGCCCAGCTGCTCCGTCTCCTCGAACACAATCACCGGCTGGTGCTTCTGAATCCGGAACTGGCAGATTCTGTCATTGACCCGGATATGCGTATCACGCACTGCCAGCGCAGGCATCATCCACAAATCATGGTCGCCGCAGTACGTTTCGTCAATCACGCCCATATGGTTTGTCTGGATAATCCCGAAATTGCGAAATGCAGAGCTTCTCGGCACAATGACTGCCTCGTACCCTCTGGGCAGCTGGATGGAAACGCCAAGGCTGATCAGGCAGAATTCACCTTTTTTCATTGTAACGTCCTGCGCGCTGCGCAAATCAATCCAGTCACTTTTTCCTGCAATATAATCCAGCTTTTCGATTTCCTTCGAATGATATTTTATCTTTAAAACTGCCTGCTCCTGTTCCATAAATCCTGCCCCTTTCTTCCTGTTCTTTACCGCTTCACGCCCTTTGTGTCCCTCGTACCGATGCGCAGGCGGTTGAGTACAACCTTTGCCGGTTCATAATCCGCTTCTATCAGCGCGTCGTCCGCGTGCAGCAGATACATGCGCGCCAGCCGGTCATTTTCCGCCAGGCGGATGCCGCGCACGCCGATTGCCGATTTTTTCTTTTCCGGAATGGAATCCGTTTCAATACGCAAAAACATGCCCTTTTCCGACTGCAGGACAGCCGTCTCCCGGCTCTTTCCAGGCTGCTCCGCGGTTTTTGCGCTGGCCTGCGGCTGCATGCTGGCTCCCCAGTTTAATTCCAGCTGCCCGGATTCTCCTTCCTGCTGCAAACCGGCTGCTTCCGGCAAAGATGCGGTTTTCTGTCCGGTTTCCAGCTGCCCGGATTCTCCTTCCTGCTGCAAACCGGCTGCTTCCAATGCAGATGTGGTTTTTTGTCCTGCTTCCAGCTGCCCTGCCGATTCTGGCGGCACAGCGGCGTTATCACCCAGCGGCTGCACGAAAATAACCTCGTCGCCGTCAGACAGCTTTGTTGCAGCCGTCGTGCGCTTGGACACATCGAACTCCCGGCCGGCGACCTGCTTTATCATGCCGGATGCCGTGCCAAACAGCATCCGGCGTTCCAGAATGCTGCCCAGCGGCGTCAGGCAGACACAGGTTTCCTGGCTGCTGTCAAAATTGCTGACATTTTCAATCGGCTGGCCCTTGTCACGGAATTTTCCATAGGGAAGGTCTAAGACCTTCAGCATATGAAGCTGGCCCTTATTCGTAAAAATGCAGATGCGGTCTGTATTTTTGCACAGGAACACCTGCCTGCTCTCGCTGTCAGCGGCTTCCTTATTGCGCTCATAAAGCGACACGTCCATAGTTCTGGCATAATGAAAACGGTCAATCAGCACAGCCACGTCTTTTTCCTCAATCTTTTTTTCCACATAGACTGCTTCCGCTACATTGTCGATTTCCGTGCGCCTTGGCCTGTCATATTCTTTTTTAAAAGCCCGCAGCTCTTTGATAATGACTTTTTTCATCGAATCGCGGCTGGATAAAATATCTTCATACAGCGCGATTTTTTTACATGTTTCTTCATGTTCTTTTATAAGCGCTTCGATTTCCAGGCCGATTAAGCGGTACAGGCGCATTTCTAAAATCGCAGATGCCTGGCGCTCTGTAAAATCCAGCTTTGCAGCCTGCCTGCGGGATTTCTCGCTGCGGAATTTAATCGCTCCCGTGTCGCCGTTTATCAGGCAGTTTTTCGCTTCTTTTATATTTTTGCTGCCGCGCAGAATCTCGATAATCAGGTCAATCACATCACAGGCGCGTATCAGCCCTTCCTGCACTTCCTTCTTTTCCTGCTCCTTTGCCAGCAGCGTGCTGTATTTTCTCGTTGCCAGCTCATACTGGAATTCCACATGGTGGCGGATAATCGGGACAATGCCCATCGTTTCCGGCCTGCCATTTGCTACCGAAAGCATGTTGACGCCGAACGTATCTTCCAGCTTTGTTTTTTTATATAAAAGGCTGCATAAATTCTCAATATCGGCCCCGCGCCGCAGCTCCAGCACAATGCGGATGCCTTCCTTGGACGACTGGTTGGAAATATCCACAATGTCGTTCGTCTTTTTAGCCTCTGCCAGCGCGCCCACATCGTTTAAAAATTTCCCGATGCCCGCACCTATCATTGTGTACGGGATTTCCGTAATGACAAGGCGGTCTTTGCCGCCTTTGCCTTTTTCAATCTCCACCCTTCCCCGGATTTTGATTTTTCCGGTTCCGGTCGCATAAATCGAAAGCAGCTCGTCGCGGTTGGTCACGATGCCGCCCGTCGGAAAATCCGGCCCTTTGATAAATTCCATAATCTGCGCCGTATTGATGTCCGGATTTTTCAGATAGGCAATGACGCCGTCTATGACCTCGCCAAAATTATGCGGCGGGATGCTCGTCGCCATTCCTACGGCAATTCCTTCCGCCCCGTTGATTAAAAGGTTCGGCACCCGGACTGGCAGGACTGCCGGTTCCTTATCGGTCTCGTCAAAATTCGGGACAAAATCCACAACATCCTTATCTAAGTCCGAAAGATAGGCTTCCTGCGTAATTTTCGCCAGGCGCGCTTCCGTATAACGCATGGCAGCTGCCCCGTCCCCTTCAATGGAACCGAAATTGCCATGCCCGTCCACAAGCGGCAGGCCTTTTTTAAATTCCTGCGACATGACAACGAGCGCTTCATAAATCGAGCTGTCGCCATGCGGGTGGTATTTGCCCATGGTATCGCCTACAATACGCGCGCATTTGCGGTACGGACGGTCATAACGGATGCCAAGCTCATACATATCATACAGCGTCCGCCGCTGCACCGGCTTTAAGCCGTCGCGGACATCCGGCAGCGCCCTTGCAACAATGACGCTCATCGCATAATTGATATACGATTTCTGCATGATTTCGGAATACTCTGTCTGAATCAGGCGTTCTTCTTCCTGCATCTGCGTGTTCTCCTTTCCTCGCACAGCGAATCAGGCTGCATGCATTTTTATACATCCAGCTCCGCATCCTGTGCATGTTCATAAATAAACGCCCTGCGCGGCGGCACATCATTTCCCATCAGCATTTCCGTCACCTCGGATGCCATGCGCCCGTCCTCGATTTCGACCTTTTTTAACAGGCGCGTTTCAGGATCCAGCGTTGTTTCCCAAAGCTGCTGGGCATCCATTTCCCCAAGCCCTTTATATCTTTGCAGCGTAAACGGGCCCTTGTGCCGCCTGCGGTACTTTTTCAGCGCTTCATCGTCATATAAATATTCTTCCCCGCCCCTGCTCGGCATGGCCTTATATAGCGGCGGCATTGCAAGGTATACATGCCCTTCAAAAATCAGCTCCGGCATAAACCGGTAAAACAGCGTCAAAAGCAGCGTGGAAATATGCGCCCCGTCCACGTCCGCATCCGCCATAATAATAATCTTGTCATACCTTAGCCTGCTGATGTCAAAATCATTGCCATAGCCTTCCGAAAAGCCGCACCCGAACGCGTTAATCATCGTCTTGATTTCCGCATTGGCCAGCACCTTGTCTATGCTCGCCTTTTCGACATTTAAAATCTTGCCCCGGATTGGCATAATCGCCTGGTACATGCGGTTTCTGGCCATTTTGGCAGAGCCCCCGGCAGAATCCCCCTCGACAATAAAAATCTCGCATTTAGAAGCGTCCCTGGACTCACAGTTTGCCAGCTTTCCATTCGAATCAAAGGAAAATTTCTGCCTGCTCAAAAGATTTGTCCGTGCTTTTTCCTCGCTTTTGCGGATTTTTGCCGCCTTTTCCGCACAGCCGATTACGGACTTTAAAGCTTCCAGGTTCCGGTCAAAATACAGCTGGATTTCCTCGCCCGTAATTTTGGACACCGCCCGGGACGCATCCTGATTGTCCAGCTTGGTCTTGGTCTGCCCTTCAAACCTCGGGTCCGGGTGCTTCATCGACACAACTGCCGTCATGCCGTTACGGACATCTGTCCCGGTAAAATTGGCATCCTTTTCCTTTAAAATGCCAAGCTCCCTTGCATACTGGTTAATAATCGTAGTAAAGGTCGTCTTAAACCCGGTAATATGCGTGCCGCCCTCGGCATTGTATATATTATTGCAAAATCCCATGATATTTTCATGAAATTCATGGATGTACTGAAACGCGGCTTCCACCGTAATGCCGTCGGATTCCCCCTGGAAATAAACCACGTCGTGGACCGGCTCGCTGTTGCGGTTTAAATCCTTTACAAACCCGATAATCCCGTCAGGCTCATGGTATTCGATATGCTCCACAGTCTCCCCGCGCCTGTCCTCATAAACAATGGTCAGCGCCGGATTTAAGTAAGCCGTCTCATGCATCCGGCTTTTGACCTCGTCTCCTTTAAACCGGGTCTTTTCAAAAATTTCAGGGTCTGGCAGGAAATTGATTTTCGTGCCTGTCTTTTTCGTCCTGCCGGTTCTGGGCAGCAGGCCGCCTTCCAGCTCTACAGCCGGATTGCCCCGTTCATAGCGGTCATGGTGAATCCAGCCTTCCCTGCTGATTTCCACATCCAGATACGTGGACAGTGCATTGACTACCGAAGAACCGACCCCATGCAGGCCCCCGCTCGTCTTATAAACACTGCTGTCAAATTTGCCGCCCGCATGAAGCGTCGAAAATACGACACGCGCCGCCGAAACACCCTTCTGGTGCATCCCGACCGGAATCCCGCGCCCATTGTCTTCCACCGTGCACGAGCCGTCTGCTTCCAGCGTCACGAAAATCGTATCACACGCGCCCGCCAGATGCTCGTCTACCGCATTGTCTACAATTTCATATATTAAATGGTTCAGTCCTTTCCTGGACACACTGCCAATATACATGCCCGGTCTTTTGCGGACCGCTTCCAGCCCTTCCAGAATGGAAATGCTTCCTTCATCATATATTTCATTTTTTGCCATTTTGGGTACCTCTTTATGCCATTGGATTGAAACATGCTATAGTATACCACAAATCTGGAAAAAGTGTAAAGAAATTTCACGAACGTTTATTCGATGAAAACCTGCACAAAAACAGTGCGGTTTACCTGCTCAGGAAGCTGTCAAAAAACCGCACTGCCTTTCTTTTAAACAAATATTTCCGGCCTTCTTCTTCCAGAGAAGCTTCACCGCTGCCGCCATACAGGCCGCGGCTGCATTGCATGTCAGCCATTTCTCCGCAGCCCTTTCGGGTAGTGGTTTTTAAGCACCCCCTGGGACGCCTTGCCCCAGCCGAGCGTGCAGCCTTTTGCTGCTGCGAGTGTCCAGCCCTGATATCCATGCCCTTCACACGCAACCGTTTCGCCCCGGATATAACGCTCCGGTTCTTCCAGTTCGAGCACCTGAGCGCCGTCCTGCGGGCGCAGTGCCATGGCAAGTGCATGGGACGGCTCAAAACGGTTCTTTTTCAGGCATCCCAGATGCAGCCCGGCACGTTCTGTGCGAAGGCCGTAAAGGCTTCCGGCCTGCGGAGGAACCAGATACAGCTGCCCGCCAAACGATGCCAGCTGTCCCTGTTCCATCCGTTCGAAAATCCGCTGCGCCCCCTGTGCGGAAAGCGACTCCCTGCAAAACTGCTCCAGCAGCTTTCTGCCGGGCACCTGCAAGCCTGCTTTCCTGCCTGTGCCGGATGCCTCCCCTGCCGTGTGCCTGGCTTTTTTTGCTGTCCATGCAGGCCGGCCTGCAGTGCCTGCCATCCCGGCCTGCAGTCCGCCTGCTTTTCGAAAGCGCGCCGCATAATGGCCTTCGCCACGGTTTTTATGCGGCCAGAGATGCTCCTGCCGCTCCAGGGTAAATTCCGGGAACTGCTGCACCAGCCACTGCGCCATTTCTTCATTTTCCTGAGGCGCAAATGTACAGGTGGAATAGACCAGCACGCCGCCCGGCTTTAACATCCGTACTGCCTGTGTCAGGATATCCCGCTGGCGCTTCGCACATGCCTGTACCTGATTCAGGCTCCACTCGCCCCTGGCATTTTCATCCTTGCGGAACATCCCTTCGCCAGAGCATGGCGCATCCGCCAGAATCCGGTCAAAAAACTGCGCAAAACGGCCAGCCAGCCTTTCCGGCGTTTCATTCAATACAACGGCATTCGCAATGCCCATGCGTTCGATATTGCGCGATAAAATCCGGGCCCGCTGGGACACGGTCTCATTTGAAATAAGAAGCCCCATACCCTGCATGCGTCCTGCAATCTGCGTGCTTTTTCCGCCAGGCGCAGCACACAGATCCAGGATGCATTCCCCCGGCTGCGGGTCAAGCAGCACTGCCGGAAGCATGGCACTCGGCTCCTGTATGTAATAGGCCCCGGCTTCATGCAGCGCCAGCTTTCCCGGCTGGGTGTCCGGCGGATAATAAAACCCTTCCTCAGCCCACGGCGTATCTTCCAGCATAATCCCATGCTTTAACAGCGCTGCCCGTAATGCCTCTTTTTCTATTTTCAGCGGATTAACGCGCAGCCCGCATACCCGCTCTTTTTCATAAACTGCCAGAAAATCCTCATAAGCATCTCCCAGCTGGCACTTTATGCGCTCCTTAAAATCTCCAGGCAGCTCCAAGCCATATTCCCCCTTCCGGTACGCCTGCTTTTGCGCACTTAATCTTCGAACACATCCTGAATCAGCCGGTCCAGCTCCTGCCATGCATCGGTTCCTTCAAATTCCCGCAGCTTGTCTGCCACCGTGCGGTAATACCAGGCATGCATGCTTTTATCCTTCTGGTGAAACCGCTGCCAGAATTTTTCATCATTTTTCAGATAGCCCTGGCGTGTTGCCCGCATATTGGACAGCTTATCGGACAGCGCAATGATTTTCTCATCCCGGGATTTTAAATCCAGGCTGTCGATAAATTCCTGCTTGCGGATTTTCCAGGTCTGCGACGCATCCTGCCCCTTGCGCTTGTTTTCGCTTTCCAGCTGTACCAGATGCGCAATGCGGCTGCCAAACGCATCCTCGATTTCTTTTGCCCCGTAAGGCGTATCTTCTATAATATCATGAAACAGGGATGCAATAATAATATCCTGGTCCCTTGTCAGCGTCATGGCAATCAGTGCCGTTTCAATCGGATGCACAATGTATGGAATCGACGAGCCCTTGCGCACCTGCCCCTTGTGCGCTTTCATGGCAAATTCCAGTGCACGCTCAAAGCTGTCCCGTTTTGACTCCTTTTCCTGCTCCTCACTGGAAAATACATCTTCCCCGCCCTTGTGCGGCTCAAACAGCTGCCCCTGTGCCAGTGCACAGGCCTGGTCGAGCACATGCCCGGCATCATCCCGCATCAGGATATACGGAATATGCTCCAGCACATTGGAAAAAAACGAGCCTTCCGGCAGCTCCAGCAGCTTTTGCAGTATTTTTGCATCCGAAATAATCAGGACATCTGCAATCAGTACCGATTCTTCATGTCCCGATGACGCATCCGCGCAGCCCGCGGACAAATCGCTTTCCAGCATTCCCGGAAAAAAAATCAGGTTTATATTTTCCTTCTCCCTCGCCCGGCTGCACAGGCCGCGGATAAAATGGGACGAATCATCCGCATATGTGCTGCTCATCACAACGCCTATCGTTATCATGACTCACCTCCAAACAGTTCCATAACGCGGCTTATAATATTTCCGTCAGCCGGCGCTTCCTCCAGTTTTTTCCACGTTCCGTCTTCCTTAAATACATTCAGGTAAAATTTCTTCCCTTCGCTTTCCAGGCCTTTTTCAATCGTATAATACCCCATCTGCTCCGTCAGGGGATTCCATGCAATATACAGCTCCCTGCAGTTCGTCTGGCGCAGGTTCTGGGCTGGTGCGGTAATCTGCAGGATGCTTAAATCATCCCGGATGCTTAACTCCATCATTTCAAAGCTGTCTTCTTTATAAGGAAACTTATCCGCCTGTCCCACATCAGCATACGGTTTTTTATAAAGCTCACAGAGCGTTTCTTCCGACAGGCTTTTTACAAATTCCAGCTTCTGCGAAAACAGCTTTTCCGGGATTATGCGAAACTCCGCATTGTGGCGTACTACCATATGAAAATCTTCCGTTTTTACGGAATATGCCTTTGGCTTTGCCATTGCTTCTGCCTTGCGGCTTAACTCCAGCATCTGGGTTTTTAACATCAGATTGTCCGCATATGGATTCAGCACAATTCCCTGGACAAGCGTCGGGCTGTCCAGCAGCATGGACACACAGTGTTTATATGGCATTTTCAGCATGCCCATATATTTCTGGCCGGCAGGAAATTTTTTTATGGACGTAAACGCCGGCATATATAAATCCCCCTGCGAATTTTTTACAACATATGGCTGGAAGCCCCCGTTTTTCTGTGCCGGCATCGCCGGAACAAACAGCTTTGTGTCCTGCAGCGCAAATACAAGCTGTACCAGCTTTTCTTTCACCTGCTCGTCCACATACGCCTGCATGGCCTCCTCCAGCTTTGCATTGTCAATGTCAGTCATCTTCATATTTGTGCTCATAGTCTGCTCTCATTTCCTTTTCGATTCATTTTCCATTTCAGTTTCACGCCATCCGAAAGGAACATGCGTTCCAATTCCTTCCCGGATTTCCTGCTTTTGGATTCCAGCACATGCAGGCTGTAATCTAACAGTATTTTATCGCATTCCCGAAAGTTTTACCAGATTTTTTTGAATAATTTCCCGCTAAAACCGGTTATTGTCATTTTCCCAAAAAAAGGTTATAATATATTTTGAAACGATTTTTAAAATATCTGAAGGGAGTTGAACAGAATGCACACATTTCAGCCTTATCCAATGGATTTAATTGAATTCAACCCGTTTGCCAAAATTGGAGACGAATGGATGCTGATTACTGCAAAAGACGGAGACAAAATCAACGCTATGACAGCCAGCTGGGGAGGTGTCGGCGTCCTGTGGGGCAAAAATACCGCTTTTATTTTTGTAAGAGACAGCCGCTATACGAAAGAACTGATTGACAAAGGCAGTTACTTTTCGCTTACCTTTTTTGAATCCAGCTATAAATCTGCCTTAAAATATTTTGGAATGGTCTCCGGACGCACGGAAGATAAGATTCGAAATGCGAAAATGAATGTCGGCTATTTTGAAGAAATCCCTTATATTGACGAAGGGAATTTTGTTATCTGCTGCCGGAAAATGTCTGCTGTGCCAATCCGGCCGGAGCATTTTCTGGATGCCGGCATTGAAAGCCAGTGGTACCCGGACGGCAACCTGCATACGATGTATGTCGGGGAAATTGTCCAGATACTGGCCCGTTAAGCTTCATCCTGCCAGAACAAAAAATCAGATACCCTGTTACGGCCGGCGGACACAGGCATTTCAGCTGCATCCTGCCTGTGTCCGCCAGCCCGCGGGGCTATCTGGCCCTTCCAGACAGAATTTCCCTACACATTGATTTCTGCTTTCATTCCCAGCACATCCCTGTTCTTTTCCAGTACCGGATTTACATTTTCTTTCAGGAACTTCTCCACCTGCAGCGGCGCACGCCCGACATACCGTGCCGGGTCCATGCTTTCCTGCAGTTCTTCAAGCGACAGGCCGAAGGCCGGGTCTTTGGCAATCAGTTCTAAAAGGTTATTTTCCATGCCGCGCTTTTTGACGTTTTCCCCTGCTTCCATGGACAGCTGGCGGATGCGCTCGTGCAGCTTCTGGCGGTCTCCGCCTTTTTTCACAGCATCCATCATAATATTTTCCGTCGCCATAAAAGGCAGCTCTGCCATCAGGTGCTTTTCAATAACCTTGTCATACACAACCAGCCCGTCCACAACATTCAGGCACAAATCCAGAATGCCGTCCACGGCCAGGAATGCTTCCGGTATGGATAAGCGCTTGTTTGCAGAATCATCCAGCGTGCGTTCAAACCACTGGACAGCAGAAGTCACCGCCGGATTTAACGCATCTATCATGACATAGCGGGCCAGCGACGCAATCCGCTCACTGCGCATCGGGTTGCGCTTATATGCCATTGCAGAAGACCCAATCTGGTTCTTTTCAAACGGCTCCTCGATTTCCTTCAGGTGCTGCAGCAGCCGGATGTCATTGGACATTTTATGCGCACTGGCTGCAATGCCTGCCAGCACGTTGGCCACCCTGGTGTCCGTTTTTCTGGAATACGTCTGGCCAGACACCGGACAGCAGTGCGAAAATCCCATCTTTTGGGCAATCATCGGGTCAATTTTATCAATGGTTTCCTGGTCTTTCTGGAATAATTCCTGAAAGCTTGCCTGTGTCCCTGTCGTTCCCTTTGAGCCAAGCAGCTTCATCGTAAGTATCACGTAATCCGTGTCTTCCAAATCCATCAGGAATTCCTGCAGCCACAGTGCCGCACGCTTGCCCACGGTAGTCGGCTGTGCCGGCTGGAAATGGGTAAAAGCCAGCGACGGCAGGTTTTTATACTTATCTGCAAATCCGGCCAGCTTCTCAATGACATTCAAAAGCTTTACCCGCACCAGATGCAGCGCTTCCGTCATCAGGATAATGTCCGTATTGTCTCCCACATAACAGGATGTGGCACCCAGATGGATAATGCCTGCCGCCTTCGGGCACTGCAGGCCGTATGCATACACATGGCTCATAACGTCATGGCGCACCTCTTTTTCCCGCCGGATGGCATCCTCATAGTTAATATCCTGCGCATGGGCTTTCAGTTCTTCTATCATTTCCTGTGTAATTACCGGCTTTCCGTCCGCGCCCTTTAATCCCAGCTCCATTTCCGTTTCTGCCAGGGCAATCCACAGCTTTCTCCATGTACGGAATTTTTTATCCTGTGAAAAAATATACTGCATCTGCCTGCTGGCATACCGTTCGGATAACGGGCTGCTGTACCTGTCTGATTCTGCTGCCATCACTGGTTCCTCCCTTTTTTTCTGTCTGTCATCTTACATGTTCTATTTTATGCGGTCATAATAATCGCCCCGGATATCCTCTTTTGGCGGCTCCATCGGATAAGTACCGGTAAAACAGCCCTTGCATATGGAAAGCCCTTCCACCATTTCTTCCAGCCGTTCTATTTTCAGGTAGCCAAGGCTGTCTGCCCCAATCATATCCCGGATTTCTTCCAGCGTCTTATTGTACGCAATCAGCTGCTCGCGTTCCGGGATATCCGTCCCGAAATAGCAGGGCCATAAAAACGGCGGCGAGCTGATGCGCACATGCACCTGCGACGCCCCTGCTTCTTTGAGCATAGAGACAATCCGCCCGGATGTCGTTCCCCGGACAATGGAATCGTCTATCATAATAATGCGCTTTCCTTCTACCGCTTCCTGAATCGCATTGAGCTTGATGCGCACGCCGTCCGAACGGAACGACTGCTTCGGCTTGATAAAAGTCCGGCCGACATAGCTGTTTTTCATAAATGCAATTCCATACGGAATGCCGGACTGCATCGAATAGCCCAGCGCAGCGGCATTGCCCGATTCCGGCACGCCTGTGACAAGGTCAGCTTCTGCCGGGGAATCGATAGCCAGAAACTTCCCGGCACTGATTCTGGAATTGTAAACACTCACGCCGTCAATCCGGCTGTCCGGCCTTGCAAAATAGATATATTCAAAAATGCACCTTGCCGCCTTTTCTTTTTCCTGGCAGAGCGACTGGTCTGACTGGATGCCGCCGTCCGGTGATATCGTGACAATTTCGCCCGGCAGGACATCGCGGATATACTCTGCCCCGATTGTTTCCAGCGCACAGGTTTCTGACGCCAGCAGATAGGCATTTCCCATCCTTCCAATGCACAGCGGCTTAAATCCAAACGGATCCCTGGCGCCTATCAGCTTGCGCGGGCTCATAACGACCAGCGCATAGGCTCCCTTGATTTTTTTTGCCGCATGCATTACGGCTTCCTCTACGGTTTTTGAGCGCAGCCGCTCCCTTGCGATATGATAGGCAATGACCTCGGAATCGATTGTCGTCTGGAAAATCGCTCCTGTATATTCCAGCTCGCGGCGCAGCTCTGCCGCATTAATCAGGTTGCCGTTATGTGCCAGTCCAAGCGTTCCCTTGACATAATTGAGCACAAGCGGCTGTGAGTTTTCCCTGGTCGAAGCCCCTGCCGTAGAATAGCGGACATGGCCGACCCCGATATCCCCTTTCAGCTTCCCGAGATTTTCCGGATTGAATACCTCATTGACCAGTCCCATGTCCTTATGGGATTCCACTTTCCTAAGCTGCCCCTTTGTATCGCTGACAGCAATGCCGCAGCTTTCCTGTCCCCGGTGCTGCAGGGCAGACAGCCCGTAATAGATTGCCGATGCCACATCACCGCCATCAAAATCATAGACGCCCATCACGCCGCATTCTTCACCCAGTTTATCCATAGCCGGATATTCCTGCTTCCTATCGTTTTCACCCATTGAAATCTTCCCTCTTTTAAGCCATTGTCAGGATGCAGCAAATGCTTTTCCTGTTAACAGTTCGTATGCTTCCCGGTATTTGGCAGCTGTCTTTTCCACAACCTCATCCGGCAGCAGCCCGCCATTTTCTGGATTCTGCTTCAGCCAGTCCCGGACAAACTGCTTGTCAAAGGAAGGCTGTCCCTGTCCCGGCTGGTACCCTTCCAGCGGCCAGAACCTGGAGCTGTCCGGTGTCAGCATTTCATCACCGAGCACGACCTGTCCGTTTTCATCCAGCCCGAATTCAAATTTTGTATCTGCAATAATAATATTTTTTGACAATGCATACGCAGCGCACTGCTTATACAGCGCAATTGTGCAGTCCCGGATTCTGGCAGCATATTCTGCTCCTTTTCCCGGATAATGCTTTTCCAGAATGTCCACGGTGTCTTCAAACGTAATATGCTCGTCATGGTCACCGATATCTGCTTTTGTCGTCGGTGTATATACCGGCTCCGGCAGCCTGTCCGATTCCTGCAGCCCGTCTGGCAGGGCAATCCCGCACACGGTTTTGTTTTTCTGGTAGCTTTCCCAGCCGCTTCCGGTAATATAGCCGCGTACAATGCACTCAATTGGAAGCATGTCCAGTTTTTTGCATTTCATGCTCCTTCCTTCAAACTCGTCTGTCTGGAAAAATTCCGGCATATCTTTCACATCTGTCGAAAGCATATGGTTTGGAACAATGCTGCCCGTATAGCCAAACCAGAACCGGGACATCTTTGTCAGCACAGCCCCTTTGTCCGGAATGCGGTTCTGCAGAATATTGTCAAATGCAGAAATCCGGTCTGTCGCGGCAATAATCAGGCTGTCTCCATTGTCGTATACCAGGCGTACTTTTCCTTCCTTAATCGGTTTAAATTCTGAACTCATGATTCATCCTCCATATATTTTATGTATAATTTCCATGCTATGTATAAGCTTATGCTGTTACTGTTCCCTCCGTAACCAGCAGCCTTCGCAAATCCATCTTAAATCCGCTTCGCGAATGGGATTTGCTCACTTCGGAATCACTTTCTTGTTGATTCAGATAATATAAAAGCATTCTATCATCATCCTGGCATTATATCAATACCATATCTGTTTTCTTTCAGGTTTCATAAAAGATTTCTCCGCCGATGTTATCTGCAATCCATTTTTCTAAAATTTTAAAAGTTATGACATAATCACTTCCTATTTTCACAAGAGGAAGCTGTCCGGATTTTATCAGCTGCTGCATCTTTGTCTTTTTAAATGGAAATATCTCATATAAACCGGTCTGTTTTAAAATCCTGTTCCCTCATTTATTCTTTTCACTGCTGGATGCTTCCTTGTGAAATATAAAAAGCGGTTCATATAAATAAAACGGGTTATTTCTTTCCCCGTTTGTGGTATAATCATATCACACAAATTTTCAATGAAAGGGGGGACAGGTATGCCGCCAAATGAAAAAGAAATCAACTGTAATCTTTTTGACCAGCTGACAATACTGGATGACATCCAGGAAATCGCTGAAAAAGAGAACGCAGTTGAAACGCTGAAGGTTATCGCAAAAAAGAGGAAGCAGGTAGAGCGCAAGCTTTATCAGCAGCCGACTTTCGGTGATAAATAACGGCAAAGAGGGGGCGTCAAAAGACGTTCCTTCTTTCATAAAAAAATCCATGGAAGTCCACAAGGCAAATCTTCTATAGTGATAGTGTATAATAAATGCATCAGAAAGTAATTCAATTTAGCTGGAGGGAAAATAATATGATGTACCCATATATGACACTGAATGATGATACTGAAATTACTCATTCAGAAATGAAATCAGATGGAAAAGTAAAAGTATATATTGAAACACCGGATGAAAAAGTGTGTTTTCGCCATGCTACATGCTGGCTGCCTGAATATAAGTGGGAGGATGTATATGCTTATTCTGATAAAGATATTGAAAAATTTCAAGAGATTATCGAATCGGCGGCACATTTGATAATGGAGTTTTCTCAGGAAGGGGGATGTTTTACGGCATTTTAGAAGCAAAAACACCCGATAATCCACTGTTACCGGGTGTTCCACAAAGTAGCGAGAGGGGGACTTGAACCCTCGACACCACGGGTATGAACCGTGTGCTCTAGCCAGCTGAGCTATCTCGCCATATACAGTTATAACACCATCAGCAAAAGCGCTGATATCTTTTGGAATGGGACCTATAGGGCTCGAACCTATGACCCTCTGCTTGTAAGGCAGATGCTC
>CAJTSV010000072.1:19964-20204 GCA_910579075.1 uncultured Eubacterium sp. | reverse complement strand
ACGGCATCGCAGGGACTGCTGTTAATGATTCCGAATATGTACAAAACAGCCGGAGAGCTTTTGCCGGGCGTATTTCATGTCAGCGCGCGGGCCATTGCAGCCCAGGCGCTCAGTATTTTCGGCGACCATCAGGACGTTATGGCGGCCAGGCAGACGGGCTGCGTGATGCTTGCGTCCGGTTCCGTACAGGAAGTGGCGGACTTAGCCCCGGTCGCGCATCTGGCTGCATTAAAGGGGCGG
>CAJTSV010000072.1:2079-19954 GCA_910579075.1 uncultured Eubacterium sp. | reverse complement strand
CCGTTTATCCATTTCTTTGACGGCTTCCGCACGTCCCATGAGGTGCAGAAAATCGAAGTGCTTTCTTATGAAGACTATGCAGGGCTTCTGGATAAAAAAGCACTGCAGGAATTCCGGGACAGGGCGCTTTCCCCAAACCATCCGGTTACAAGGGGAACGGCGCAGAACCCGGATATTTATTTCCAGACCAGGGAAGCCTGCAATCCGTTTTATGAAAATATCATTCCGGTGGTCGAAGGATATATGGCAGACATGGCTGCGCTTACGGGCCGGGAATACGGGCTGTTCCAGTATTACGGCGCAAAGGATGCCGAATATGTCATCGTCGCCATGGGCTCTGTCTGCGGAACAATCGAAGAAACCGTGGATTATTTCAATGGACAGGGAGAAAAATACGGGGTTTTGGAAGTACACCTGTTCCGTCCGTTTTCAGCGGAGCATTTTTTGAAAGCCATGCCAAAGACAGTCCGCAAAATCGCCGTGCTTGACCGTACCAAGGAGCCGGGAGCGCTGGGCGAGCCGCTTTACCTGGATGTGCGCAGCTGCTATTTCGGCATGCAGGATGCGCCGTTTATTGCCGGCGGGCGGTTCGGGCTTGGCTCAAAAGATACCACGCCGGCAGATATCCGGGCCGTGTTTGACAATTTAAAGCGGATTAACCCAATGGAGAGCTTTACGGTTGGAATCTGCGACGACGTGACGCATACGTCGCTGCCGCTGGCGGAAAAAACAGTTACGGCGAAGGAAGGCACGGTGCGGTGCAAATTCTGGGGACTTGGCTCAGACGGCACGGTCGGGGCAAACAAGCAGGCGGTCAAGATTATCGGGGAGCATACCAGCCAGTATGTGCAGGCCTATTTTGCTTACGATTCCAAAAAGTCCGGCGGGCTTACGACCTCGCATCTGCGGTTTGGCAGCCAGCCAATCAAGTCGGCATATTTAATCGATGAGGCGGATTATATTGCCTGCCATAACCAGTCCTTTGTCCACAGCTACGACTTATTGAAAGGCTTAAAGCATGGCGGCACGTTTGTCTTAAACTGCATGTGGGATGCCAGTGAGCTCGAAGAACAGCTTCCGGCTTCCATGCGGCGTGAAATTGCAGAAAAAGAAATTGATTTTTACTGTATCAATGCGATAAAGCTTGCCGAGGAAATCGGCCTTGGCAACCGCATCAATATGATTATGCAGGGCGCTTTTTTCAAGCTGTCCGACGTGCTGCCGCAGGAAGAAGCAAAGCAGTATTTAAAGGACGCGGTATTAAAGGCGTATGGCAAAAAGGGTGAAAAGGTCATCCAGATGAATCACGAAGCCATCGAGCATGGATTTACAGACCTGGTAAAAATCAAGGTGCCGGACAGCTGGAAGGGACTGGAATGCGTGGAAGCAGGGCCGGATGGCCGGTCAGAGGAACCGGAATTTGTATCGCAGATTATGCGCCCGATGAACCGCCAGGAAGGGGACAGCCTTCCGGTCAGCGCGTTCAGCGGCATCGAGGACGGCACGTTTCCGTGCGGTACCTCTGCGTATGAAAAGCGCGGGGTCGCAGTCAATGTGCCGGAGTGGAACGAGCACACCTGCATCCAGTGCAACCAGTGTGCGTTTGTCTGCCCGCATTCGTGCGTGCGCCCGGTGCTTGTGACCGAAGCAGAAAAGGAAGCCGCGCCGGAAACGTTTCATACCCAGAAAGCCAAAGGCCGCGGGCTGGAAGATTTTGCATTCCGTATTCAAATCAGCACGATGGACTGTACCGGATGCGGCAACTGTGCCGATATCTGCCCGGCAGACCCGAAAGCGCTTGTCATGAAAAAGCTGGCCACACAGGCACCGTCCGAAGTGCCGAACTGGGAGTATGCGGTTACGAAGGTTACGGACAAGGGAAGCCTGTTCGAAGGAAAGACCGTGAAGGACAGCCAGTTTAAGCAGCCGCTGATTGAATTTTCCGGTGCCTGTGCCGGGTGCGGCGAGCCGGCTTATATCAAGCTGATTACCCAGCTGTTTGGCGAACGCATGATGATTGCCAATGCAACCGGATGCTCGTCTATCTGGGGCGCATCGGCACCGACCACGGCCTATACCTGCAACGGGGAAGGGCACGGGCCGTCCTGGGCCAATTCCCTGTTTGAAGACAATGCGGAATTTGGCTACGGCATGTTTCTGGGCGTGCGCCAGCTGCGTGACGGACTGGAACAGAATATGAAAACACTGCTGGAAAAGGGCACGGTTTCCCCGCAGCTGAAAGAAGCGTTTGAACACTGGATTCAGGTGCGCGAAGAAGGGGAAGCATCCAAAAAAGCAGCACAGGAAGTGCGCGCACAGCTGGACAGCGTGTTTTCGGACAATAGCGGCATGCAGGACTGCCCGGAAGCTTCTTATGCTTTGCAGGAAATCCGCAGAAACCAGGATTATCTGGTAAAACGCTCCGTCTGGATGATTGGCGGGGACGGCTGGGCCTATGACATCGGCTACGGCGGGCTTGACCAGGTGCTTGCATCCGGGGAAGACGTCAACGTGCTTGTATTCGATACGGAAATCTATTCCAATACCGGCGGGCAGGCGTCGAAGTCCACGCCGGCGGCAGCGGTTGCAAAATTTGCAGCTTCCGGCAAGAAATCTGCGAAAAAAGACCTGGGCAGGATGATGATGACCTACCAGAATGTGTATGTGGCGCAGATTGCCATGGGCGCAGATAAAAACCAGACCTTAAAGGCCATCCGCGAAGCCGAAAGCTACAAAGGGCCTTCCCTTATTATCGCTTATGCGCCGTGCATCAGCCACGGCATCCGTGCCGGCATGGGCAAAAGCATGGAAAACATGGCACAGGCTGTGGCCGCAGGCTACTGGCACCTGTACCGCTATAATCCGATGCTTTTAAAAGAAGGAAAAAATCCGTTTACGCTGGATTCCAAGGACCCGGCCGGAGATTTCCAGGAATTTTTAATGGGCCAGGTGCGCTACTCCGCACTCGCAAGGCAGTTCCCGCAGCAGGCAGAAAAGCTGTTTGAAAAAGCCAGGGAAGATGCAGGGGCAAGGCTGGAAGAATATAAAAAGCTGAGTGGAAAAGGAGCTTAAAGAAAAACAGTTTTGTTTTTAGAAAAGATGTACCGGATTCGTGCAGGTATGCGCAGGTTCGGTACATCTTTTTTGTTTTTACGGAGCAATAGGGGAAATCTGATACAGCCTGTCAATTACATGATTTTTGGTGTATAATAAATAGAATATATAGAATTTATAAAATATTTCTGGAAATCAGGGGGATTTTAGAATGGCCAGGACAGTTGCAATTGGTGAACAGGACTTTCGCGAAATGATACAGAATCATTATTTCTATACAGATAAAACAGGCTTTATAAAAGAGTGGTGGGAAAACGGGGATTCCGTCACTCTGATTACCCGTCCCAGGAGATTTGGAAAAACCATTACGATGAGCATGCTGTACCATTTCTTTTCTGTCAGCCAGAAAGGCGGGGAAGCTTTGTTTCAAAGCCTGAAAATCTGGAAAGAAGAAAAGTACCGGAACATGCAGGGAACCTATCCGGTTATTTTTCTGAGCTTTGCCGGTATCAAAGGACACAGCTATCAGGATGTATATCGTGACATTTGCAGGGTGATTGCGCGTGAGTACCGTAAACGTGTCTCTATAATGGAAAACAAATGTTTTCTGCAATCGGACAGGGAGCAGTATTTCCGGATTATTGATGGCAGTGCTGATACTGGCGAGGTGCGTGCTTCTTTGAACCAGCTTTCAGAGTATCTGTTTCATTATTATGGAAAGAAGGTACTGATTTTTCTGGATGAGTATGATACTCCCATGCAGGAAGCATTTGTAAATGGGTACTGGGAAGAATTAACAGATTTTATGCGGGGATTTTTGAATGCTTCGTTCAAGACCAATCCTTATCTGGGCCGTGGAATCATGACAGGAATTACAAGAGTCGGCAAGGAATCCATTTTTTCAGATTTGAACAATCTTTCGGTCATAACAGCTGCGTCCAGGTTATATGAGACAGCTTTTGGGTTTACAGAGTATGAAGTACAGGAAGCTTTACAGGAATATGGTTTGCAGGATGAGTCTGATAAAGTGAAACTCTGGTATGATGGATTCCGGTTTGGAAACTGTGATAATATTTATAATCCATGGTCGATTACGAATTTTTTGAAATTCAGGGAATTTGGAGCCTATTGGGCAAATACAAGTTCGAATCAGCTGGTATCAAATCTGATACAGCAGGGCAGCCCGAATATAAAAATGATTATGGAAGACCTGCTTCAGGGAAAGCATTTTTGTACCTCTATGGATGAGCAGATTATTTTTGACCAGCTTAACCATAGTGAGAGCGCTGTCTGGAGCCTGCTGCTTGCAGGAGGGTACTTAAAAATAGTAAAAACCGGTGTCTGGAACAGAGAAAGCTGTGAATCTGGAATCGAAGATATTTCTTATGAGCTTGCCCTGACGAATCAGGAAATTGTGTTTCTGTTTAAAAAACTGATACGTGGATGGTTTGATCCCACAGATGCCGCGTACAACGGTTTTATAAAGGCCATGCTGGCGGATAATGTAAAAGAGATGAATGCATACATGAATAAAGCTGTTCCATTACTTCTCGGCTGCTTTGATACTGGAAACAGGCCGTCTGCAAAAACGGAACCAGAACGCTTGCACTCTGTGAAAGCGACCACTAAGGGTTTGAAAGAACCAAACCCAAGTGTCTGCTTTTACCATGGTCTTGTGCTAGGGATTATAGTAGACCTGGCAAAAAAATATATTATCACGTCTAACAGGGAAAGCGGACTAGGGAGATATGATGTCATGCTGGAGCCGCGCAGCCTTGCAGATGACGGGATTATTTTTGAATTTAAAGTATTTGACGGCGATGGTGAAAACGGTTTAATGGACACCGTGCATGCAGCAATCAGACAGATTCTAAATAAAAAATATGCGGCTGTGCTGGAAGATAAATTAGTGGATAAAAGCCGAATCCGGATTTATGGTTTTGCGTTTCGGGGAAAGGAAGTGCTGATTGACGGCGGGTATCTTGCTAAATATGAGTCTGCGCAGTATCATGCTCTGCTGGAAGGCTATGATTATTCATGAAAGCATAGCTGTTTGGATGCGGGATATGTCAGGAAAAGGATATATTCCGCTTTTTACTTTATTAGGAAATTGCGATTTTGGAGCAATGAAAGTTCACCTTAAGATAGATATTTACATCTATAAAAATATAGATAATAACATTGACATATTTTACAGCCCTGCGTATAATGGAAGCAGAAAAGAAGATACTGTCTATGGAAGGAGGAACGGCTTGTGAGTGAACTGTCAGTTATGGGTGTTATGAAAGCCATCGTTCCGATTACCCGGTTCAATAAAGGCGAGGCGAACCGGATTTTTGACGAAGTAGAGTCCGGTGGGACGAAGATTGTGATGAAGAATAACCGGCCTGCCTGTGTCCTGATGTCTCCCGGCCGGTATGAGTCCCTGATTGAAATGCTTTCTGACTATATGATGCAGGAGGAGGCGGAACACAGGATGGCGCACTACAATCCGAAAGAATCCCTGTCGCATGAGGATATGATGAAGGAACTGGATATCACGGCGGAGGAGCTGGATGGCATAGAGGCAGAAATCGAGTGAAGGATTGTACGGATGAAATGGAACATTGAGTATGTGAAAGAAGCGCAGCGTGATTTGAAGCGGCTGGATCCTTATAACCGAAAAATCATACTGAAAGCGATTGAGAAAACAGCTGAACGTTTTCTGCCGCCGCCGGACGGAATTGGGAAACCGCTCGGGAACCATTCAGGTTCCAGACTGGGCGGGTATTATAAAATCAAACTGCGCAGCCTTGGTTACCGGGTTGTATACCAGCTGGTAACAGAGGGAGGGACGATGAGGATTATCGTGATTTCTGTCCGTGATGAGGAAGCTGTTTATAAAGAAGCGGAGCGGCGGATACAGGATATGATAAAACGAAGCGCAGAGTGAGATATCAGAAAAAGCGGAAATTCTCATAGAATGAAAAGTACGGGTGAGAAAATAATAATGTGTTGGGGGGAAGCATCCTGGAGAATGAATCCAGGGTGTTTTTTTGCTGCCGGAAGGCCGTATGGCAATAAGGGAATGTCTATAAATGATATATTTTTTAAATCAGAACAATCCGTCAGCACGAAACCCTGATTTCTGCCTGGATGAAACAGGGCTTTTTTTGGATAGCATGCTGACCGCGTCATCATATACTAATATTGGGATAATATACCAGTTATTTCAAATTTCCGTATATTTCAGTATTTTTTGTATAGATGCCATGCATTTATGCAGGCCATAAAACAGTAAGGAGGGAGAATATGGGAAACCAGCTTGTTTGGGATGACAGGTTTAACATCGGCGTGGAAATCATCGATAAAGAGCATAAAAAGCTGTTCAAGATCATGAACAAACTGTTTACAGCCAATGAGCATGAAAAGAAAAGCGGATGGTTCTGCCAGGAAGGCATAAAATATTTCAAAGACCATGCAATCAAGCATTTTTCAGAAGAAGAAGCCTATATGGAGAGCATCGGCTATCAGGGCCTGGAAATGCATAAGCGCCTGCATGAGGATTTCCGCATGCGGACGCTTCCATCACTGGAAAAAGAACTGGAAAAGACAGGTTATTGCGAAGAAGCCATCAGCCACTTTCTGGGTGTCTGTGCCGGATGGCTGATTGGGCATACGCTGACCGAAGACCATGCAATTGCAGGAAATGAGGAAACGAAATGGGCCAGCCTTCTGCCGGAAGAAGAACAGGAAGCGGTAAAGCAGACGATTCTGCAGCTGCTGCAGGATATGTTCCGGCTCCAGGCCCAGGTCATCAGTGAGTGCTACGGCGGGGAAAAATTCGGAAGCGGCATCTATTACCGCCTGATTTACGCCACACAGGAGGGCAGCCAGCGGGAAATGATTCTTGTCTTTGAAGAAAAGCTTCTGATTCGCACAATCGGGGCATTAATCGGAAGCCGCTCGTCCAAGCTGGATGTGACGCTGATGAATGCGGCCCGGTATGCAGCAATGCAGTTTGCAGAGCGCATCAAAAAGCATTTTTCTAAGACGCAGCTGTATGTCCTGCGCAGCGAGCACCTGCTTTCCTATGAGCAGTTCCAGCGGACGATTGAAAAAGAGAATCTGCGCTACAGCATTTTGTTTAATACCGGAGAGGGGTATTTTGCGTTCTGTTCCTTTATTCCGCAGCAGGCGTGCGAAAAAAGCGGTACCTTTATTCATCCGGAAAATGAAATGACAGAAGTGAAAAAATATCTCCAGATGAAAGAACAGGAAAACAGCAGCGGCAAAAAGAAGCTGCTGGTCGTAGATGATTCCATGACGGTCTGCTATGCGGTCAAAGGGATGCTGCAGGAAGATTACCAGATAGCAGTGGCCGATTCCGCGGTATCTGCTATCCGCAGCATTACGCTCGAGCGCCCGGACCTTGTCCTGCTGGATTATGAAATGCCGGTCTGCGACGGTGCACAGATTTTGCAGATGATACGCCAGGAAACCGTATTTGCGGATATTCCGGTGTTTTTCCTGACCGGGAAGGTGGATAAGGCCAGCGTCAGCCGGGTGCTGCCATTTAAGCCGGAAGGCTACCTTCTGAAAAGCTCGAAGCCGGAAGATATCCGCAGGAATATCGACCGGTATTTTGAAAAAAAGCATTAAAGCCTGCTGCCCTGCCATATTCGCTTTCCTGCCAGATGGCAGGGCAGTACCTGAAAATTCCAAAAATTTCAATATGTTTCCCGGATTGCTAATCTATGCATTATCTGTTATAATAAACCCGATTATGTAAAAAGCGATAAAACGGGCAATACTTAAAAATAAGAAAATCCCTTACATTTCACAGTACCACCGCGCCAAATGACGCAGAATTGATGCACGCAAATGATTTAATGAAGTATTAACACAAGGAGATTAGACTAACATGGAGAATCTGATAGACAAAAGGCAGATTACTGCCCGGGTTACAAAGATATCATGGGAACGCATCTGGCTTCATCTGGAAGTAAAGGTGACATATGCCGGGGATGCAGACCGGGAAAGCCCGCTTTCCTTTTATCTGGTCAACGGCCTGTTTGAGCCGAAGGCAAAGCTGAAGGTGGAAGAAATCGAGGCGCAGGAAGGACTGGAAGCGGGGAAGGCGCAGGACATTTACAGGCTGAAAGTCAACATAACCAATCCCGGCACCAGCCTCTGCCTGCCGCAGGGTACTTATTCCATGATTATCTGCCAGAAGAAGCGCCAGATGGCGAAAGCGGAAATTGCCGAATCACTGGTAAAAGACATGAGCAGCGCTTCCCGCAATTTCCTGTATGGCGGCAGGGCAAAGGTATATTCGGTGACGTTTTATGTAACGGAAGGAGACGACGGGCTTCCGTTTATCATGTATGTGCTTGCCGGCGGCAGGACAGGCATCAGCGCGCCTGCGGTTCACGCGAAGAAGGGCTTTCACCCGAAAGAGAGCCTGAAAAAGAAATATTCCAAAATCAATAAGCCGTTAAAGGTGGATATGTACTGGAAATACCGGAAAAAATATAAACATAAAAGCGGCAGGCCGGTTGTCATGTTTATGTCCGAACAGAGCACGAGCATCAGCACGAATTTAAAAGCCGTCAAAGACCGGATGCTGGCACGCGGGATGGATAAAGACTATATCATCGTAGAGTCGTACCGTTCGTCCGTGACAAATCCGCGCATGGGCCTGCGCAGCTGGATGGACACGCTCAAAAAGATGGCGATGAGCGATTTTATCTTCCTCGATGACCATGCGCCAATGCTGGACTGGCTGATTGTGGACAAAGACACGGTGCTTGTCCAGCTGTGGCATGCGGGGGCAGGGTTTAAGTCGTCCGGCTACAGCCGCTGGGGGCATATCGGGTGTCCGGCACCGTACAGCTGCCACAGACAGTATAAATACGGCATATCCGGCTCGAAGCAGATTGCCCATTTCTTCTCGGAAGTATGGGGAATTAACGATTCCCAGGTGCTGCCGACCGGAATGCCGAGGATTGATGAGTTTTTAGATGAAGATTACCGTACAAAAAAGACAAAAGAACTGTATGAAAAATTTCCGCTGTGCAAGAATAAGAAGGTAATTCTTTTTGCGCCGACCTACCGGGGGACAAATAAGGCCAATGCCCATTATCCATATGAACTGATTGATTTTGACGGATTGTATGAAACCTGCGGGGATGCATATGCCGTGCTGTTCAAAATGCATCCGTGGGCATCGGAGCCTGTTCCGATTCCGCCGCAGTACCAGGACCGGTTTGCCGATGCGGGCAGGTACCCGAATATCAATGACCTGTTTTATATTACAGAGCTTTTGATTACGGATTATTCTTCCAATATTTTTGAATATTCGCTGATGAAAAAGCCAATGCTGTTTTATGCGTTTGACGAAATCCAGTATTCGTTTTCCAGGGGCTTCCACCGTCCGTATGAAGAATCTGCGCCTGGAAAGGTATGCCATACATTTGCGGAAATACTTGCGGCCATTGCGCAGGAAGATTTCGACTACCCGAAGGTGGAAGAATATGTGGCAAAGCATTTTGACTATATTGACAGCCATGCGTCAGACCGGGTTATCGACTGGATTATTTTGGGCCAGCTGCCGGATTCTGTGAAAAAAGAGCTGGCGGCAGATGCAGCCGTTAACAAAGAGCTCGAAACACTGGACTTTAAGCCGGCACAGGGCGGCAAATAAGCAGGGCGGCACAGGATGCCGGTTTTGCGGCATGTCCGGTGCAGCGTGAAAGGGATGGACAAAAGAATGAATATTGCAATTATTTTTGCTGGCGGAAGCGGGGTCCGCATGGGCTCGGGCATTCCGAAGCAGTTTCTGGAAATTAACGGCAAGCCCGTGATTATCCATACATTACAGCTGTTCCAGTATCATGATGAAATTGATAAAATATATATTTCGGTGCTTGAGGATTATATCGGATATATGAAAGAACTGGCCGACGAGTACCGCCTGAATAAGACCGCTGCCATTATTGCCGGGGGCGAAACGGCCCAGGATTCGATATACCTGGCGCTGAAAAAAGCGGAATCGGAAAATCCGCAGGATTCGATTGTGCTGCTGCATGACGGCGTGCGCCCGTTTGTGTCTTATGAGGTGATTTCGGATAATATCCGGGGCGTAAAGGAAAACGGCAATGCGATTACCTGCACGGCCTGCTACGAAACGATTCTGTTAAGCCATGACGGGCAGTGCGTGGAGTCGGTTCCATACCGGAAAGATACGTTTGCGGCGCAGGCACCGCAGAGCTTTTACCTGAAAGATATTATTGCGGCGCACGATGAAGTGCGCAAAAGGCCGCAGCGCTATGAAAACATGGTCGATGCGTGCACGATTATCCGAAGCCAGGGCATGGCTGCGCATATGGTGCCGGGCAACCGGGGCAATATCAAGGTCACGACGCCGGAAGATGTATATATGTTCCGCGCCCTGCTCCAGTATAAGGAGAATGAGCAGGCGTTCGGGCTTGGCATTACCAACCGGATTGAGACGCGCATGAACAAGCATCATAAAAACATCCGTCCGTAAGGACAGAAAAGGGAAATGGAGGATGAAACATATGGAGAATGAGAGCAGGCAAAACAGCCAGATAATCGAAAGCCCGCAGGACGCCGTTTTACAGGAAGATTTGGAAGCGCTGGTTCGGGATGGATCCATTCCGTTTGACAGGCTTCACCGGCATACCGTATTTGTCACTGGCGCAACCGGGCTTTTGGGCTCCCAGGTCATAAAAGCCCTTGCATGCAGCAACCGGATAAACGGCACGGATATCCGTATTCTGGCGCTTGTGCGCAGCCGGGAAAAGGCAGAACGCATTTTTGGCACCCTGCTGGAACGCGGCGATATCCATATCGTGCAGGGGGATGTCACCCAGGCTGTCGCATGCGGGGAAAAGGCAGATTATATTATCCACGGCGCGAGCGCGACAAGCTCGAAGTACTTTGTTTCCAATCCGGTCGATACGATTCTGACAGCTATAAACGGCACGGTAAATATGCTGGAATTTGCAAGAAAAAACCAGGTAAAAGGATTTTTATACCTGTCATCTTTAGAAGTATACGGAACGCCGTCTGCGGATGCCGGGCTGATTGGCGAGTCCTACAGCGGCTATCTCGACCCGCTTTCGGTGCGCAGCAGCTATTCGGAAGGCAAGCGCATGGTGGAATGCATCTGCGCTTCGTATGCGTCCCAGTACCAGGTTCCGGTGCGGATTGCAAGGCTTTCCCAGACCTTCGGGGCAGGCGTGGAATATGACGATGGCCGTGTGTTCGCTGAATTTGCCAGATGTGCGCTTGAGAAAAAAGACATTGTGCTTCATACAGCCGGCAGGACCGAACGCAGCTACTGCTATACCAAAGACGCCGTGGCTGCCATGCTTCTGATTCTGCTGAACGGCGAAAACGGGTCTGCCTATAATGTGACAAATATGGACACGAGAATTTCCATCGCTAATATGGCACAGCTGGTATGCGAGATATTCCCGGATTCCCATATCCATGTGCAGTTTGACATGCCAAAGGATGTGGCTTCGTTTGGCTATAATCCGGAAATGGTCATTGCGCTGGATGCCGCAAAGCTGATGTCGCTTGGCTGGAAGCCGCAGGTGGGGCTTAAGGACATGTTTCTGCGGCTGGCTGCAAGCATGCAGGCGGGCAGGAGCACAAATTAGAAAGCACGCTGCCGGGGCTGTGCGCCAGCCCCGTGCAGCAGGGAATGGAGAGAACGATGAAATATGGAGTATTGATGCATAAGACGACAATGAATCTGGGCGATGATATCCAGGCATACGCTTCTGCCCAGTTTCTCCCGCAGATTGATTATATGGTGCAGCGGGAAAATATAGATTCTTTTCAGTCAGAACATAACGAGCCGGTAGGCGTGATTATGAGTGCCTGGTGGATGTGGCAGAAATGGAACTGGCCGCCGGCAGAGTGCATTGTGCCTAAGCTGGTCAGCATGCATATGAATAATTACACCATTTACCGCAAGGCCTCTCCGATACAGGACGAGTGGCTGCAGGGCATCGGCGGTGATTTTTTCCGTGAAAACGGCCCGGTCGGATGCCGTGACCAGACGACGCTGGATTTTTTTAAGGAACGCGGATTTGACTGCTATTTCAGCGGATGCATTACGCTGACGCTTCCAAAGCAGAAAAAAACAGCCGACGCGGGTACCTATGTCTGCCTTGTGGATTTAAAGCCGCAGCTGGAAGAAGCTGCGAGGGAATGGCTCAAAGGCAGCGGGCTGGAAATCCGCGTGATGACGCACCACTGCGATTACCGCAAGTCAGACGCTTCGATGGAAGAACGGTTCAATGCCGTAGAGGATATCCTGACACAGTACCAGAACGCACGCTTTGTCGTGACAAGACGCCTGCATGTGTCCCTGCCATGCCTGGCGATGGGCACGCCGGTACTGTCGATTGTAAATATGAATGATGCGGGAAATACTTCCCGGTGGGCCCCGTATTACAGCTGGGTACACAATATATCAGATGACGATTTTATTTCTGGAAAAATTAATTTTGATTATAACAATCCGCCGGAAAACAAGCAGGAGCATATCCCGACCAGGGAAGCGCTTATCAAAAGCATCCAGCAGTTTATTGAAGAAACCAAAGACTGCGAGCTTCCGATTTCGGAGATAAAAAAGACTTCCTATACGGAGGCGGAAGCAAGGCGCTGGCAGAATGAGCTGATGCACTGGACACTGGAAAAGTGGCTGCACCAGAACCGGGGGCTTTTGGAAGAACGCAACAAATATAAAAAGAAAGCAGCGACACTGGAAAAACGGCTCAAAAAAGGAAACGGCGGCATGCTGCCGGAAGAACTGGCCAGGATTCAGGAGCTCGAACAGCAGCTGGATGACATTACGCTTAAGGACTGGGCGAAGGCATGCATCCGGCGGCATAAAAAATAAATTTGCATGAAAGAAACGGGAAAGAAATCGGAACTGCTTACGGCGGGAGTTCAGTATTTAGAATAGGAGTAAGTAATAACATGAACAGAGCAGGAAAAAGCAAAGCAGCAGCCAGCCGCAGGATGTTAAGTTTTGTGCTGGTATTTGTGCTGGCCTGGATGTCGTGCCCTCTGGCAGGCGTGCGGGCAGCCAAAAAGACACCCCCCAGGGAGCCCAAAACGCAGAAGGCGGTATTGCGGGTAATCTCAACAACGGATTTGCACGGGCAGGTATCGACGACCCATTATGATACGGCCAGTGAAAAGCCGGGAAGCCTGGCACAGGTTTATACGCTGATTAAGCAGGCACGCCAGGAAGCCGGTTCAGGCAATACGCTGACGGTAGATACAGGGGACTCGGTATACGGCTATGCGGCTGATTACATTCTGGATAAATCCGGCGAAAACACAGTGCAGCCGATATACAAGGCAATGGCGATGGTAAACTATGACGCAATTGCACTTGGCAACCATGATTTTGACTACGGTTATGCATATATTGACAAGCAGCTGGAGTTATCCGGGCTGAAAAAGAAATGTGTGCTTTCGAATATAATCCGGGCGGACACCGGGCAGACGGCGTGGGAAGAATCTAAAATGATTACGAAAAAGCTCAAAACGGATGCAGGAAAATCCGTTATTGTAGAAGTCGGAGTCATTGGCATTACCATTCCATCGATGTCGTCTTATTCAAACTGCAAGGAAGATTTGATTGCGCTTCCGATTGTAAGCACGGTGGAAAAACAGGCAGCATCCTTAAAATCCCAGGGCGCTGATTTTGTCGTTGTAATTGCACATTCGTCCATGGGCAGTGCAAACCCGGCAGAAGACAGCGATAATGCAGTGTATGCGCTGACAAAGCTGGAAAATGTAGATGCGATAGCAGCAGGGCACGGGCATAAGAACTACCCGTCCTCGGATAAGGCTTCTGCTTCCTATTATAATCTTCCAAATGTGGATAAGAAAACAGGCCTGATGAACGGCAAGCCGGTTACGATGATAAAAGACCACGGTGCCGGCATGGGCGTGATTGATTTAAACCTGGAAATCGATGAAGACGGGGAAATTGCCATTACAGGCTCCTCGGCAGAGCTTCGCATGGTTACAAAAGATACGCCGTCAAGCATGGCCATTGTAGAAGCGCAGCAGCCGGAAATCAGTGCGGTTGACGAGTCGCTCAAAGAGGTGGTCGGAACACTTGCAGCCGATGAAAAAATCAACAGCTATTTTGCATTGTTAGAAGACAACTATGCTATCCAGCTGGTCAATGAATCCAAGCTGCAGTACGGGCTTGCCTATACCGGCGGTGCCGGAAAGCTGAATTATGGCAGCTGTCCGGTTGTGGCGACAACGAAATATACGTTAAGCGGCAGCCAGTCCGCAGAGGACAATATCAGCTTAAACGGCAGCATTACCATGAAGGATATCCTGAATATGCAGCAGGATAACCATAACAACAATATTTTATACTGGGTGACCGGCGCACAGCTGCGGGAGCTGTTGGAATGGTCGGCGAGCGTGTATACCGCAGCAGACGGCAGCATTTCTTCCGACGAGGTGCTCGAGCAGATGCTGGCAGAGCGCGGCGCTTCTTCGATTGCGGCATCCGACTGGCTGGATGACTGGAGTGCGTTTGCCGTATTTGACGGGATTGAGTATACCATCGATGCGACCAGGCAGCCGCGTTATTCCAAGGCAGGGGATTTGAAAAATTCGTATTCCCAGCGGATTGTCAGCCTGACACATAACGGCCAGCCGGTGATGGACGACCAGAAGCTGATTCTGGTAAGCCATACCGTTGCATCAAACGTGGATGCGACAGGCACGATTTCCCAGCAGAAGGTGCTTGGAAAATCAGACCTGGCTTATGTACACCTGATTAATTTTATTAAGCAGCAGCAGAAATTCGGGGATTTAAAATCCGATACAGACCATAACTGGAATGTCGTTTTTGATGCAGACCGTGAATACATTGTGCGCGCAAGCATTTTTTCACAGACCGATGCCATGATGAAGGACTGGTTCCAGGGGCTGGTAAACAGCAGTGAGAATTTTGCTTATTATCTGGCAAAATTTGTCCAGGCAGAAAAACCGGACACGGCAGTTCCGCTTCTGATTGTTTCCCCGGTCGTAACGGTTCCGACCGACCAGCCGGTAGAAATCAAGGTACAGGCAAGCGACCGCTCCGGCATCCGTCCGCTGAAGTGGGCAAAGGGACAGGAGACCGCAGACAGTACGGTATGGGAAACAGCACAGGAAGTAATATCCGGCAGTTTTACAGCAGAAGAAAACGGAATTTACTCGGTGCTTGCAGAAGATTCCTATGGCAATAAGGTTGTCAGGTATGCGGAGATTGCGAATATTGACCCGGATATGGTGCAGGTGCCGACGATTAACAAAGTCAGCAACAAGGCTTCTGTCGTAACCGGAACGGCGCGTCCTGGCACAACCGTGCATGTGGATGCAGACGGCACGACTTATGAAGCGGAAGTGGCCGCAGACGGGACTTATACATGCACGATAGAGCGCCTGGCAGCCGGCAGGACCATATCTGCTTACTGTACCGACGAAAAAGGCAGGCGCAGCGACATGGTTTCCATAACCGTATTTAAAAACGGGCCGGACATGCCGGTGATTGACCCTGTCTCCAATAAATCGCTGAAAGTAACCGGGCGTTATTCCGGTACATCGGCAGCAGTTGTTGCGATTGCGGGCACAAATGTATACTGCTCCGCAGCAGATAAGACACTGTATGAAAAATCTGATTTATACAGTAAGTCCAGGCAGCTTGTGATTGTCGATTCTGTGGTAAACGGCAATCAGTTTGAACTGTCCATTCCGGTGCAGAATGCAGGGGTGTCTTTAAAATTTGTAACACTGGACAAGGCAGGCAGGCGCAGCGCGACCGCGATTGTGGAAACGGCTGATGAAGCGCCGAATGTTCCGGTTGTACAGGAAGCGTGTGACCTGGAGGATTATATTTACGGACAGGTGACAAATGTAAAAGAATCCGGAACCGTGACCGTAACAGCAGGCGGACGCCAGTACAGCGGGGAAATCCAGGCGGACGGCACGTTCGCAGTCCAGACAGACGGATTCACCGCCGGGCAGGAAGTGCTCGTGGCAGCAAACGACGTCAAGGATGGCACGCCAAGGACCAGCCTTGCAGCCGTTATCAGCGTAAAATCGAATACAGAATACACGGCAATGTCTGATACATCCCTGCAGCCGGTATACAGCAACAGCCTTCAGATTAAAGGACATACGCTGTCCTATTACCAGATAAATGTGGTAGTACGCGGAAAGAGCACGCGCGTTACGCCGGACAGCATCGGCGACTTTACGCATACACTGACAGAACCGCTGATGGCAGGGGAAAAGGTATACGTTGTGGCAAGGCATGAAGGAAAGATTGCTGAAATTGCAGAAGAAACCGTAACGGAATATACACAGCCATCCGTGCCGGAAGTACCATCGGTACCGGAAACACCGTCCGTGCCGGAAATGCCATCCGTGCTTACGAGCAGCATCACGCTGTCTACACAGCAGATTGACGTGCTGGCCAAAGAGATGGGAACCGTTGTCATGAGTGTGGACGGCATGGACTACACATCGCAGTTCGGCGTTTATAACCAGTCATACGGCGGGTATATTTATACGCTGCAGCTGCCTTCTGCCAGTGCACAGCAGACAATTTCCATCCGTTTTATTAACCAGAACGGCGTGTCCAGCAATAGCGTTACCGTAATGCGGACAAATAATTATGAATAAGGAGCAGTTATGTTCAAAAGGCCCTACCGGAAGGTTATTTACCGCAGAAAAGTCATGATTCTGCTTGTCCAGATTGTAAACCGCAATCTGGGAGATGCCGTGATTGCAGAAAATGCTGCATATCTGGTACGCCAGGCGCTGCCGCGCCTGGGCAGGCAGCATTATGTCATACAAAATTATGACATCCAGAGTGAAGATTACGAGCTGGCTGCGGCCTGTGACCTGATGATATTTGACGGCGGGGGCCTGATTAAATACCGTCAGGAGGATTTTCATATTTATGTCCCGGCACTGTTAGAGTGTGCCAGGGAGCATGAAATCCCGGTCTTTTTTAACAGTGTCGGCGTGGAAGGGTATGACAGCGGGGATGAGCGCTGCCTGCGCCTGGCACGGACGTTAAATTATGACTGCGTCAGGGGGATTACCGTCCGGGATGACCTGGAAACACTGCGAAGGTTTTATTTAAATAACGATACTGTATTTACGGCGCAAGCCATAGACTGCGCCGTATTTACGCCGGAAGCATACGGCGTGCACAGACAGACCCAGCCCGGCCTGATTGGGCTGGGCATTGTGCGCAGCCGGATTTTTGAGGATTACGGCATCCCGGAGATTACCCGTGAATTTCAGCTGGAGCTGTGGCAGGGCATTATACGGGAGCTGGAAGCACGGGGGTATGCGTGGAAGTTTTTTGCCAACGGGCTGCGTTCGGATTATGATTTTGCACTTGAGGTGCTTGCTTATATGGGCCGCGCGGAACAGGCAGAACAGTATCTGGTGCCAAGGCCGTCCGAGAGCAGGGAGCTCGTGCAGGCGGTTGCGTCGTTTGAAGGCGTGATTGCCTGCCGGATGCATGCAAATATTATTGCTTATGCGCTGGGCATTCCGGGCATCGGGCTCGTATGGAATGACAAAATGACCTTCTGGGGCGAGCGTACCGGTTATCCGCAGCGTTTTCTCAAAAGCTGCCAGTTTGAACCGGTAACGGTCGTAAACAGCCTGGAACAGAGCATCCGGGAAGGCGTGCGTCCGTGCCCGGCAGCGCTGAAAAACAGCGTCCGAAAGCCCCTGTCCGGGTTTATCCGCCGCT
>CAJTSV010000072.1:0-2069 GCA_910579075.1 uncultured Eubacterium sp. | reverse complement strand
ACCCGGGCGTGGAAAAAACACCGCAGGGATTATATCCCGAAACCGCAAAACTGGAACACCAGGCTTGTGGCAGCTGCGCTCGGCGGCCTTGAGATGCGCTACACAAACATGAATACGCCGCAGGGCCTGGAATCTTCCATCCGCCACGGCTTCCGCCTGCTGGAAGCCGATATCCGGCTGACCGGGGACGGGCATCTGGTATGTGTCAACGGCTGGTCAAAGGGAACGTATGAAAAGCTGGGCGTGCAGCCGGATCTGGAAGACGGCGGGGCACCGGGCGCGATGGATTATGAGGCATTTATGCAGTGCCGCATGTATGGCCGCTTTGAAACGATGGATGCAGCGCAGCTTTTGGAACGGATGCGCAGGGAAGAAGGAGACTGGAAATTAATTCTGGATATTGGAAAACCAAACAAAGAAACACTCGCGCTTATCATCGAAGAATTCCAAAAGCTGTGCGGCGGGAAAGACGGCTGGGAGAAGCATCTTTTTATGCGCCTGCAGTCCAAGCATGATACCGAAGCCGTCCAGGCATCCGGGCTTCCGGTACAGGTGATGTATTATGTGCCGCAAAAGCACAAGCGTGAGGAGAAAAACCTGACCCTGGATTCAATCGGAAAATTCTGTAAAAAACGCGGCATCCAGTGGGTGTCGCTGCCAAAAGAAGCGCTGGATGAAGAACTGATGTCTTATCTGCACAGGCAGAAGCTCAAGTCCTGTGTGTTCAGCTATCACCGCTATACCGATGTCCTGCGGGCGCTGGAGCTGGGTGCGGACTGGATAGCGGTTTCGTATCTGAGCCCGGACGGGCTGAATGAGCGGACGGAATCCGGGTATACGATTGTTGTGCGTTAGGGCATGCAGAAAAGGAAAAAGATGAAATTATTAAGTTCAGATTTAAAAATAAAAATCAGGCAGTACGTGAAAATGGCACTGCAGAATGTCCTGCTTCCGGTGGTATATAACATTGCGAAGCATCAGGGGATAGAGCGCGGCCTTGTTGTTTTTGCAGACGCGCACAATCAAAAAGTGCCGTCCAGCATGGCACCGCTGGCCAGGGAGATAAAGCGGCGCGGCCACATGCATGTAATAGAAATATACGATGATTACCAGAATATTCCCTTTACGCGCCTGCTAAGACGGATGCTGTATTTTATGAAATGTTATGCCAGGGCGGAATATGTCGTAATCTGCGACAATTTCCTGCCGGTTTCTTCCTGCAGGAAGCGCAGGGAGACGACGGTTATCCAGCTCTGGCACGGATGCGGGGCGTTTAAAAAATTCGGCTATGATACCGAAGGGGATATTCCGGCGTTTTACAAAGGAAATGTGTACCGCAACTATGATATCGTAACGGTCAGTGCCCCGGGATGCGCGCCGCATTTTCAAAGCGCGATGCGCCTGCCGGGAAACGTATTCCGGCCATACGGGGTCTGCCGTACAGACAAGTTTTTCCGGGCTTCGTACCAGAACGCCTGCCGCAGGCGCTTTCTGGAAGCACACCCGCAGGCGGAAGGGAAACAAATCGTCCTCTGGGCCCCGACGTTTCGCGGAAACCCGGCAGACCCGAGGCTGGAGCAGTATGAAGATATTAAAAAGCTCTGTGCACAGCTGCCGGAGCATATTTTTGTAATTATAAAAGTACATCCGCATCTGGCGAAAAAGTACCCGTATGATAACAGCAGCCTTTCCACAGACCAGCTGCTGCCGGTGACAGACCTTCTGATTACGGATTATTCCTCGATTATTTTTGAATACTGCATTTATCGAAAGCCGATGCTGTTTTATGCGCCTGATATCGGGGAATATGACGCCGGGCGCGGATTTTACCTCGATTACCGCAGCCTGCCCGGAGCAATCGTGACCAGGCAGGAGCAGCTTGCGGGCGAGGTGCTACGCGCACTGGACGGGAATCATGCAGCAGATGTGGAAGCGTTTTATCATCGGTATATGTCAGGCTGTGACGGACATGTGGTAAAAAGGCTGGCAGATATGATGGGCGCGTAGCAGCAGGCCAGGCAGGCCTTTGCATTCTGATGCAAAGACCGTAAGAACATGATTCAGGAGTG
>CAJTSV010000071.1:11598-20224 GCA_910579075.1 uncultured Eubacterium sp. | reverse complement strand
TTCTGGCAGGCGGCTAAATGTAATGATACAAATAGGATAATAAAAAAGGAGTATTTTATGAGATTTGTAATACAAAGGGTTTTGGAAGCATCCGTAACGATTCATCAGGAAACCGCCGGGAAAATTGGCAGGGGATTTTTGGTGCTGATTGGCATCAGCAGTTCTGATACAGAAGAAACAGCTGATAAAATGGTAAAAAAGATGCTTGGGCTGCGTATTTTTGAAGATTCTGACGGAAAAACCAACCTGTCTTTAGATGCTGTCAGCGGCGGGCTGCTGTTAGTGTCGCAGTTTACGCTGTATGCAGACTGCCGTAAAGGAAACCGGCCGTCCTTTATCAGGGCTGGCGCACCGGATGCGGCAGAGAAACTTTATGAATATATTGTCCGGCAGTGCCGCGAAAAACAGGTACAGACAGAGACGGGCTCATTTGGCGCTGATATGAAGGTACAGCTTATCAATGACGGCCCGTTTACGGTAATACTGGATTCTGAGGAGCTTGGATTCTGAGAATATCTTGAGAATATCTGTATAGAATGGCAAAATCTGCCTCAGTATGGGAAAAGCTCACGCAATGCCTTTCTATACCCATAACTATTCGTAAAAGTGTCCTTTTGCGAATAGTTATATATCTGGAACCCATGGCAGGCACACGGAACCAGTTTTTGATTATGGAACCAAAAAAACCGCGCACCCGGGAATGGTTCCTCTCCCCTGGGTGCGCGGTTGCGTGACTGAACTCCTTTATCAGGATTCAGGATATGTGCGGTGTTTTGCCGGATATGTTTTTCATATGGTGTGATTAATAATGCATCAGTTTTTTATACATCAGAATCATATCAACACAGCCATCCACACCAAGCTTTGCCGAATTCAGCGTCAGGTCGTAAGACCTGGAATTTCCCCATTTTTTATTGGAGTAATAATTATAGTAGCTGGAACGCTGTTTATCCTTTTTGTTAATCATATCCTTAGCCTTGGATTCGCTGACCCCGAATTCATTCATGGTATTTTTAATGCGGAATTCAATGTCAGCATGGATAAATGTATTTATAGTTCGCGGAAAATCACTCAGCGCATAATCTGCGCAGCGGCCTACAATAATACAGGATTCTTCTTCGGCCAGTTTTTTAATGGTATCAAACTGTGCCAGGAAAATCTTGTGGTTTAACGGCATATCTAAAAACGGAGCTGCCGTATAGCCTGTTGCCGAATAGGTGTCCATGACAAGCGAATATAAAAAACTGCTCGTCGGCTTCTCGTCCTGTGAATGGAAAATTTCCTCGCATAACCCGCTTTCTTTTGCTGCGCGGCTTAACAGTTCTTTATCATAACATTTAATCCCCAGTTGTTCACTCAGCTTTAATCCGACATCCCTGCCGAGACTTTCGAATTCACGTCCGATTGTAATTACATAATTGCCCATAGATACCGCTCCTTTCTGGATGTAACTTTTGCTGCCTTCTTTTCAGGATATGTTTATTATACTGCATTTTGGAGCGGATGTACAGAATGATTTCGCAGCAAAATAAGACTTGAATTCTTAAAGCGGCTGTTCCAGAAGAATGCGCGTTTCTGCAGATGTCTCTGGGCAAAAAGGAATGACCTTTCTTAAAGTACTGCACACAATATCTATGCATTTGTCACGTGTAAACTTATCAACTTCTACAAACTCGTCTCCAGGATATCTTGCTTCATAATAAAAATCCTTTACATACGCTAAATCCGATAAATTCAGCCTTGCATGATACTGGAAATTAACGGTTTCACCTAATTTACGCAAATTATGGGTCTTTAACAGCCGTTCCTTATCTGTTATGGGAATTCTGTCACAGTTTTCTATCAGCCCCTTTAATATTTTTTCTATAACCTGCTGTGATTCTGATGCAACTCTGTTATAAGACAGTTCATCATTTTTATCATATTTAAGAAGATAACGAAAGTCATTAAAACCTATTGAAAAATAATTATTTTCTAAGCTTCCCATACAACCACCTTGTCCCGTTCAAAAGCTATATTAAATGTATTTGATAAGCCGCTGTTTTCTTTTGTCCGAAATACGACATCTGAGCTGACACCGTCCATGTCCATATCCAGCATATCTATGATTTCGCCACGGAGACTATGGTCTGTCACTGGGGATTTTGTTATTACAGCCAGGTCAATATCGCTGTTCCATTTATAATCACCGCGTGCAAGGCTTCCAAACAGACAAATCTGCAAAAGGCCAGGAATTTTGCATTCAGACAAATATTGAATATCATGAAGCAGTTTTTTTTGAAACCTTACCGGGAGTTCTTCTATATTAAATTTGTACATAACAAACCCTCCACAAATTGCTTTGCTTATACCTTTACTTTACTAAATACTTTTCAGGATGTCAAGGGCTGGTATGGCAGTTTCTATCTTCCAAAACCAGATAATACAGCCGGATGCTGTTTTATCCATTCTATGGTCTGGCGGATTCCCTCGTGAAACGGAGTTTTTGGAAAAAATCCGGTTTCCTGTGACAGCTTTGTAATATCAGCTTCCAGATGCATGACCTGGCCCGGCTTATAAGGAATCTCCCCAAACCCGAGTTCTGCGCCTGGATTTGCCAGTGTCCGGATTTCTTCTATAAAGCTTTGCAGTTTTTTGGATTTTCCGCTTCCAACGCAGTAAATCCCGCTGCATGTTTCTGTTTCGCCAAGCAGGCGCAGCGCAGCTGCTGCATCTTTTGCATACAGAAAATCCCATTGCTGTTCCCCAAGGGTCAGGGACGGGCGTTTTTGTTCGAGCAGCTGGCGGATTAAGGTCATGACCATGGTCGTGTCTGCATCTCCCGGGCCGTAAACGCTGAAAATCCTTGGCCAGACATAACGGATTCCAAGTTTTTGGCATTCGATTTCAGCAAGCCTTCCGGCAGCAAATTTGCTGATTCCATAAGCAGTTTCAGGGGCTGTATGGCTGCGCTCTGATATTTTTCCTTCTGCCCTTTCATATTCGGCCTGGGAACCGGCACCAATAAAAACACGGCATCCGGTTTCTTTTGCGGCATGGACAGCTTCCAGTGTACAGGCTGCGTTGTTCAGGTGCATGGCTGTATTCATATGGTCTCGGCTGTAATCCCATGCGAGATGGTAAAAGATATCATAGCGCCTTCTCTGCAGCATGCCTGCCAGCTTTCGGATGTCCCGAAGGCTGCAGGCTGCTGTTTCCAGGCGCGGGTTTTGTGCAAGCCTGTCCAGCCGCCTGGAGCCTGGCCTTACAATGGCAGTTACATCATGCCCGTGTTCTGTCAGTTCGTTTGCAAGCGCTGTTCCGACAGCTCCGGTTGCGCCTGTGATAAGGATTCTTTTTTTCATGCGGTATGTTCTCCGAAAAAATGCTGCTCCAGCATCAGGCACCAGCAGTGATATACGGGAAGGTGAAGCTCCTGAACCATATAGGTTTCTGTTTCCGGTACCCGGACTGCGGCATCGGCAAGTCCTGCCAGCTTTCCGCCGCTTTTTCCGGTCAGGGCAATGACCCTGATGCCGGAAGCTTTTGCAGCGACCGCAGCGTGGATGATATTTGTGCTGTTTCCAGATGTGGAGATGCCGAGAAAGACATCTCCTTTCCGGCCGAATCCGTACAGCTGCTGTGCGAACGCGCCAGGCCCGTCTATATCGTTGAGACAGGCCGTAAACAGCGCTTCATGCGTGACGAGCGGAATGGCCATCAGGCCCCGTTCCAGATTTCTGGCAAGCTGTGCCCCGATATCGGAATCCACGGATTTCAGCTTCTCTGCAAATTCGTCCGAAACAGTCCGCTTTATCCGAAACTGCTTCATCAATTCTCCGGCGATGTGCTCCGCATCTGCTGCGGAACCGCCGTTGCCTGCAATCAGCAGCTTGCCGTCACGGGCGTATGCTTCTTCCATAATCCGGTAGGCGTTTATAATATCCTGCTGTATGGGTGCCAGGCAGGGATAGCGTCTCAGCAGTAAGTCAATTTGTTTTTTCAGTCTGATATCGAAATCGTCCATGGATATGATAACCTCATTTCATTGCGTGGCTGTCTGTTTCTGATGCATGAATTTATAACAGAATAATTTCGCAGCAGGTGTTTCCCATATTCCTGACCTGCTGTTCGATTTCTTTTCCATATAGCATAACGGCTATCAGAATTACCCCCCCGAAAACTTTTTACGGCTTCGGGGCTTTTTACCGGAAAACCGGAAATGCTTCTTCCCTGTTTCAGCCGGTTATTATCTATGATACATGTAATATTGCATTGTTCCAGTTCCGTTACCGAGCATAAATGCATAAAGTAAGAGCCGCTGCCCCAGACAATGCATTCTTTCCGGCTTTTGGCCAGTTCATGGATGCGTGCAGCTATGGCTTCTTCTTTCTCTTTCTGCCTGGCGATGTATTTCAGAATGCTGTCTTTTGTCCGTTCGTCTTTTGGCAGCGGTTCTTTTTTGCAGGAATTTCCGGAAACAGACTGAAATAATGCAATGTTTGAAAACATCAGAAAATCATTGCGGCAGAATCCAAGAGAAATATGCCGGTCCCGGCAGGAATATCCGCATCTGGAAAAAAGCCGCTGCGCGGAAACTAATGAAAAATAATTGATATGTTCGTGGTTAAAATTGTTGATAACCGGAGAATCATCGGCTATCAAATCATCAAAGTATGGCCAGGATGCCAGCACAAAGCCTTCTTTATCCAGGTACTGCTTTTTGATATTTTCCAGTGCTTTATCCGGTTCCAGCAGATGCTCCAGCACCATTGTCAGTATGACTGCGCGGGCTTTTGGAATGTCCGCGTCAGTCTGATGATAAACAGAACCAATGGCAGCCCTGATGCCGTATTCCTGCAAGCTGTTTACAGAATCCGCGGAAGGGTCGATGCCCATCAGGTTTGTAAAGCCCTGTTCTTTCAAATATTTTAGCAGGCCGCCATTTCCGCAGCCAATATCCATAATAAAGCCGTCTTTTGATACCGCATCGTCCAGCATCCGGCTTATTACGGCATAATCATGAACGCTGCTTGCGTTGCATGTCCACCCGGCTCCATAATAGTTATGCCCGCAGTAATATGCATCATAGTCAGCAGGCAGGGCGGATGTATCAGCGTAACAGTTTCCGCAGGCATTACAGCTGACGATATGGTATGATTCGGAAAGGCTTACTTCCGCGGGCATTTTCATTTTATTTTCGTATAAAATCTCACCTGTATGGTTTCCGCAGGCGGGACATTTTCGGATTGTTTTCATGGCATCTCCTATTTATCATATAGCGTGTAAATCTGGCAGGGAATATCAGAGTTTTGCAGGATTTTGGGTAAAAATAAATCCGCATTTTCTGCAAATGCCGACCTTTTGCGTATAATCATGTGCCATTCCCAAAATATCTTCAAAGGGAAGCTCTAAGACGGTGTCAGCTGCAATCATGCGGTTATGTCATGCCAGCATTTCTCCCCCATCAGCTGCCACAATGCTGCCTGTCATAAAGGACGCTTCCTCAGATACCAGAAACGCAGCTATATTTGCGATTTCCTCTGGCTTTGCAATCCGTCCCAGCAGGTTGCAGCCGTCAAATCTGGAAAAATCCCGGTTCGTAAACAGGTTTGTTTCTGTAATTCCCGGACACAGGCAGTTCACGCGTACATCCGGTGCATAATTTTTTGCAAGATATCTTGTCAGCTGAATGGCGGCTGCTTTGGAAGATGCGTACATATAACTTCGCTTTCCTTTTATATAAGAATGCAGTCCGTTTATGGATGCATTGTTCAAAATAACGCCATGGCTCTCCTGTAAAAATCCTATCATTACCTGGCATACCATGAAAATGGATTTGACATTGGTATCATAGGTCAGGTTCCAGTCTTCCTCTGTGATTTCTTCCAGGGCACCTGTACAGAGTACGCCTGCATTATTTACCAGTATATCCAGGCGGCTGTACTCTTTTTGAAATATCCGCTTCATTTCTTCTACCGAGTCATGTTTTGAAACATCGCAGCAGATATAAGCAGCACTGCCGCCGGCTTTTTGTATTTCATCCACGGTATTCCCTGCTTTTTGTGCATTTCTTGAAACAATCACGACATGTGCACCTTCTCTGGCAAACAGCTGCGCACAGGCTTTTCCGATTCCGGATGAACCGCCTGTAATCAGGGCTGTTTTCCCTTCCAGCCTTCTGTACCCCCCCCGAAACGGGAATCCTCAAATGCGGATGCTGTCTGGAACGATTCCTTTTTCATCTTCTGCCTTCCTTTCTAAATGTACCTGGTTTCAATTTTTCATGAATTTTTGCATGCATCAGGCCAGCCATTCAGCTATTTTTCCACCAGCTGCCGCAACGCCGCATGTCATAAGGGATGCTTCCAGAAAAACACTTAATCGCCATGCTGCATTCCCCCTTCCCCTGTCAGCGGAATATACATATTTTCCCTTAATTCCTCTCTGGAAAGAAACGGTGCCATATCTTCTAACGGCGGCGAAAGGATTGAGCCATCCGGCAGCTTTTTTGCGGACAGCTTTGGTTCAAATTCCTGTTCTTTTGAGCAGACGACCTCGCACAGGCAGAAGCCTGGCAGGGAGAGCACTTCGCGGATAACCTGCGAAAGCTCATGATTTGACCGGATGATAAAATACGGCATCTGGTATGCGGCTGCAATCAGCTTCAGCTGCGGGAAACCAAGGTCTTCGCTTTCCGGCCCGACCCCCGCAAGCCTGCCAGGGAACATGCGGTTCTGGGTCTGGCGTATCTGGTGGTAGCCGCCGTTATTTATGACAAACAGCTTTACTGGAAGATGGTTTGTGACAACGGTCTGGAGCTCCTGCAGGTTCATCTGCAGGCTGCCGTCGCCTTCGATACAGATGACCGTTTTGCGGCCTGTTCCCATGCAGGCACCGATAGCTGCCGGCAGGCCGTACCCCATCGAAGACATGCCGCAGTTTAAAAGAAAGCGCTGGTCTTTTCCGATAAAATAAGACTGGCTTCCGGCAACGCTGGCAGAACCGTTTGCCGCAACGGTTACGCTTCCGGCTCCGGCCATTCTGCTTAAACAGTCAAGAAACGCATAGACATTGGTTTCTTTGTCCCAGCTTTTGTGCTTTTGCATGACGACGGGATAACGCTTTTTCCAGCTGCGGCACTGTGCGGCCCACTCTTCGTGTCCGCTGCCGGTGTCCGGCGGCATTTCTGCCAGAAGCAGCTGCATAAACTCCGAAGCGTCGGCACAGACCGGAAGGTCGGCTCGAATAGTCGGTTTTTTTAATTCTTCCGGGTCGATGTCTGCAACAATGGTGTATGCGCCGCGCGCCCAGGTGCTGACATCATATCCGGTCTGGTAGACATTCAGCCGGGTGCCAATACATAAAAGCAGGGTGCTGTTCTGCACGGCAAAATTTCCGGCCCGGTCACCCATGGTTCCGCCTCGCCCGGTGTAAAGCGGATGCTCTGTTTCCATTAAATCAATGCTGTCCCAGCAGGTCACGACAGGAATCCGGGCGCTTTTGGCCAGCTGATGCAAAAGCTGCTTCCCGCCGGAAAGCCGGATGCCGTGCCCGGCATAAATGACAGGACGCTGCGCCAATTTCAGGCAGGATATAATTTTATGTGCTGTCTGGACAGACATCTTATCCGGCATGCGTCCGGGCTGGCCTGCTGCCGGATAGGCCGGATGGCTGCTTTGCCCTGTCAGTCGTTCTGAATCAGGCTGAAATCCTTCCAGAGCTTCTGTCTCTATACAGGCACCCTGGATATCGAGCGGGATATCCAGCCATACGGGTCCCGGCCTTCCGCTTTTTGCCAGGTAAAACGCTTTTTCCAGGCAATAGCGGATTTGGGCAGGGCTTGTGAGCATAACGGCATACTTTGTCATCCTGGACAGTGCAGATACAATGGGAAATTCCTGATTGCCCAGCGTGCGCAGGTTCAGCCCGCTGTTTTGCACGGTAAGCGCCAGCTTTGCCTGGCCGGAAAATACAAGCATCGGTATCGAATCCTGATAAGCGCCCGCAACGCCGTTTAAGGCATTTAAGGCACCCGGGCCGCTGGTCACGCAGACTGCCGCCATGCGGTTATGAATCCGCGCATACCCTTCTGCTGCCATTGCCGAAGCCTGTTCGTGGTGGTTATAGATGCATTCCAGCTTTGGATGATGCCCGAAGGAATCATTCAGGTGCATGGCACCGCCGCCGGTTACGGTAAAGATGGTATGTATGCTGTTTTCTGCCAGAAAATCAGCGATATAGTCTGATACTTTTTTTCTTATCATGAAGGTTCGCAGGTTCCTTTCAGAGAGCATTTTCAGGACAGAAGTTTGGAATTTAAAACCTGATATAAATATTCTGCCGCCTGTGCAGCTTCGCGTTCTTCTGTGTCAGGTGTTATCTGCAAAGACAGCTTTCCTGCGGGAGATTCCTTTAAAAGCACAGTGGTAATGGCTGTCCCGGTCTGTTTTTTATCTTTTTTCATGGCATCTGTTATCTGCTCCATGCGGATGCGGCAGCCGGTGCTTTCGGCATGCTCTGCGTCCTGCATGGAATTACCGCTTTGGTTCAGCGCTGTTACTGCTTCTTTTGGAATAATGCGCAGCAGCAGTGCTTCCATGCGCCTTGCAAGCGCTGCGGACAGATACCCGCGCTGGACGGATAT
>CAJTSV010000071.1:3828-11583 GCA_910579075.1 uncultured Eubacterium sp. | reverse complement strand
ATGCCCATTGCAACTGCCGTGCCATGTGCCACGGCATACCGGCTGGCCGTTTCCAGCGCATGGCCAAAGGTATGGGCAAAATTTAACTGTATGCGCACGCCGCGGTCAAATTCATCTGCTTCGATAAATGGCTTTTTAAAATTCAGGGAACGCAGCAGGAATTCCCAGACAGCCGATTCTTCCCGGGCCAGCAGCCGGTCTATGTTTTGTTCCAGCAGCCGGATTCCCGTTTCCCCGGTCATCAGGCTGAATTTTACGACCTCGCCAAGGCCGCTGTAAAAATCCCTGTCTGACAGGGTATGAAAAAACTGCGGGCAGATATAGATGCTGTCCGGCGCATAAAACGTGCCGAGCAGATTTTTAAAAGGGCCGTAATTCAGGGATGTTTTGCCGCCAATGCAGCTGTCACAGGCGGCCAGCAGCGTGGTCGGCAGGAATATCCAGTGCACGCCCCGGTACAGGATATTTGCTGCAAAGCCTGTGACATCCTGTGTAATGCCGCCGCCAAAGGAAACAAGCCATGCATTGCGCCTGGCCGGAAGCCCTGACATCCATTCACAGATGGAAAGCGCTGTGGCAGCAGTCTTGTTTTCTTCTGTGGCATCCAGCACAAACAGCCGGCTTTCCGGGATCTCCCAAAACAGCTGTTCGCGGTACAGGCTGTATACATTCCGGTCAATTACAAAACAGGCATCTTTTAATTCAGACAGCTTTTGCAGCTGCGTTATATCCGGGCAGATTTCTGCTTTATAATGCTTGTTATAGGACTGGATTTCTACAGACTGGTGCTGCGTGCGGAAAGATTTGTCCTGTATTTTTTCTTCTGTGCAATTCAGATAAGTTTGTGTGTTCATTGTTTTTCCTGTTCCTGTAAGATTTTTGAGGTCAGAATGCAGCCAGGCTGCTGTCTTCTTCGTCTTCATAGTGCGAATATGTGATAAATGAAAGTTCCATATCTGCAAACGAGGTGCGCAGTGCATCCCGGACATGCCGGTTTAGCCGGGCAGCATTGTCTTTTAAAAAGCCGTACTCCATGTCTGGATTCAGGTAGTTTCCTTCTTTGGACGAATAGCCGTCAAATCCGGCAAGCGCGGCCCTGTGCACCCCGGCCCTGCGCAGCACCTGCAGCAGCATCAGCAGGGAATTATCTGCTATCCGTTCGCCATGCTCTAAAAGCGGCTCCCGGTTTACGCTCAGGGAACGGATTCCATCCAGGCACTGCACGCTGCTGGCTGCAATCACGGTTACATTCCGGTTTTCCGGTTTTTGCAGGCTGGCAGACATCTGGCGCAGGCGCCGCCTGTTTGACGCAAATACATACTGGACTGGCAGGTGCTCCGGCAGGTAATTGATGCTGATAATGCCGGGCTGCTTCCTGCGGATAAATCCGAGTACTTTTTCTTCCTGCAGGCGGATGTTCCGGCCCGGCCCGATAAGCAGGATTTCTTTTCCGGAAAGTTCTTTCTGCAAGGCTTTCAGTGTCTGAGTTTCCGGACTGTTTTTCAAAAATCCTGCGTAATTGAAAGCAGAAGCTTCCTTATTATATAGGAGCTTTTTTTCTTCTGGAAGAATGGCAGACAGTGCTTTGTCCAAATCTGTCATGGACAGGTTGCCAGTTTTCTGGTAATCGGTTACATATCCAGGATGGCATGCGTTTTTTGCAGAAAGATAAAAAGGCATCTGGTAGCCCCAGGGATTTTTGGCATAAAAACCGGCAATGCTCTCCTCTATGGATTCCAGCATCGGCGCAATCCGGTAGGATTTGCCAAAATATTCATTCAGGTACATCGCGGCCAGCTCAAGCGGCGCATTTCCGGCACTCTTGCCCATGCCGTACAGCGTGCCGTCAAGCAAAAGCCCGTGCCTGTGTTCTGTTTCCAGAAAGGCGGTGCAGTTTGCAAAAGCCAGCTGCAGGTTATTGTGCGCATGGAATCCAATCCGTACCCCGTCTGCGACATGCGCATCTAAAATGCGGTCAATGTGCAGCAGCTTTTTCGGGTTTAAAAGCCCGTAAGTATCTACAATGGAAACGGCGAAGGGCTTTACCCCATTGACGAGCCGGACAAGCTGCAGCAGTGATTCGTCTGTATAAGACGTAACGGACACAAGCTGCGCGCAGACCCGGTAGCCAAGTGCTTTTACCTGTGCACAGAAATCCATTGCTTCTTTCATCAGGTGTTCTTTAAATATCACGCGGATGGTGTCTAAAAAACTGTCCTCTGCCGGTTCCAGGTTTTTGATGCTGCAGGTTCCGTAATCAATCATTCCGGCCAGCATGGGCGGGCGTTTTCCGGAAAGCCCCCAGATTCTGCGCACGGTGCCGGTATCTGGAAAAATGCTGCGGTTATCATCAGCCGGACGCCTGTCATCCAAAAATCCAAGCTCGATGGCATCCACGCCCGCGTCACACAGGCGTGCGTATATCTGCATCAGGTTATCATGGCCAAATTCCCAGTCATTGACATATCCGCCGTCCCGCAGCGTGCAGTCCAGCAGAATAATATCCGGCATACTGCATTCTTTTCTGACAGTATTTTTATCTGGCATACTGCATTGTTCTCTGCCTGTATTTTTATCTGACATACTGCATTGTTCTCTGGCAGTATTTTTATCCAGCATACTGCATTGCTCTCTGCCTGTATTTTTATCTGGCATATGGCACGTTATTCTGTCTGCGTTACTATCCGGCATAGTGGCATCCTCCTCTGCCTGAAATTATGGTTTTTATCTGCATCCATCGTTCACAGCTTCCAATATGATGCTGGCCATATAGTCTGTCATTTCATCCGTCATGCCCGGATATACGCCGACCCAGAATGACTGGTTCATGACATAATCCGTTACGGAAAGGCTTTTGGATATCCGATAGCTTCCGGTTCCGCGAATCTGGTCAAATGCAGGATGCCTGGTCAGGTTGCCGGCAAACAGCAGCCGGGTCTGGATATTGTGTTCTTCCAGATATGCGGTCACTTTGTTTCTGGAAAGCCCGCTGCCTTCTTTGATGGAAATGAGAAATCCAAACCAGGAAGGACAGCTGTTTTCGGCCGGTTCCGGGAGCAGAAGCCTGTCACGGGCCGGTTCCAGCGCATGGCGCAGCCGCTGCCAGTTCTGCCTGCGGCGTTTTGTAAATGTCTGGATTTTTTTCAGCTGCTCCACGCCGATGGCTGCCTGCAGGTCCGTAGCTTTCAGGTTGTAGCCAAAGTGGCTGTAAATGTATTTATGGTCATAGCCAGGCGGCAGCTCCCCGCACTGCCTGTCAAAACGGTGTCCGCAGACGCCGTCATGCCCGGACGGGCAGATGCAGTCGCGGCCCCAGTCCCGGTAAGACAGAATCAGGCGGTGCAGCAGCGGATTGTCCGTATAGACACATCCGCCCTCTCCCATCGTCATATGGTGTGGCGGATAAAAGCTGCTGGTTGCGATATCGCCCCAGGTTCCGGTATATTTCGTAACTCCGTCTATGGTATACTGCGAGCCAAGCGCGTCACAGTTATCTTCAATCAGCCACAGCCCGTGTTTCGTGCAAAACTGCCTGACTGCTTTTAAGTCAAACGGATTTCCAAGTGTATGCGCCAGCATAACGGCTTTTGTTTTTTCCGTGCAGGCAGCTTCCAGCTGTGATACATCGATGTTGTACTGCGGGACTGTCACATCGATAAATACCGGGACAGCGCCATACTGAATAATCGGGGCGACGGTTGTCGGAAATCCGCAGGCAGCGGTAATGACTTCGTCCCCTCGTTTTATCTGCCGTTTTCCCAGTTCCGGTGCGGTCAGTACCGAAAAGGCCAGAAGATTGGCGCTGGAACCGCTGTTTGTCAGATGCGCATAGGAAATGCCTGCCCATTCTGCAAATTTCTGTTCAAATTCCTCACAGAAGCGTCCGGCGGTCAGCCAGAAATCCAGCATGGCATCGGCCAGCCCCAGCATTTCTTTTTCATCAAAGACGCGGGATGCATAGGAAATCCGCTCGCCCGGGCGAAACGGCCTGTTTTTTTTCTGATAGCTGTGATAGTAGTCTGCAACAAGGGATTTTATCTGCGCCCTTGCTTCCTGTTCGTTTTTCCAGTCTGGCATTTGGTTTCATTCTCCATTTCCAATTATTGTTTCCATTTTATCCAGGGTGCATTGCCCTGTTCTATCATCCGGTTTAACATATCCCGCTCCAGCACGGTGTCCATGCACTGCCAGAAGCCTTTGTGCGGGTATGACATGAGCTGTTCTTCTTCTGCCAGCCGTGCCAGGGGCCCGCGTTCCAGAATCGTTTCATCGCCGTCGGTCAGATAATCAAAGATTTTGGGCTCAAATACCATATATCCGGCATTAATCGGCGTTCCGTCCTGCCTGTTTTTTTCGCGGAACGATTTGACGGCATAATCCGGCCCGATATCCAGGACGCCTTTCTGCTGCTCCTGCCTGACGGCTGTCATCGTTGCAGTTTTTCCATGACGCTTATGAAAATCCAAAAGCTTTCGGATATCCACATCACAGACACCGTCGCCGTAAGTCATCAGAAACGGCTCGCTGCCAATGTACTTCTGCACCCGCTTAATGCGTCCGCCAGTCATCGTGTGCAGCCCGGTATCGACCACGGTTACCTCCCATGGCTCGCAGTGCTGGTTATGAACAGTCATTTCATCCCTGCCGTTTTTAAAATTGAACGTAATGTCAGAGTTGTGAATGAAATAGTCTGCAAACCATTCTTTGATAACGTATTGCTTGTACCCGGCACAGATAATAAAATCATGAAATCCATAATGGCTGTACTGCTTCATGATATGCCATAAAATCGGCCTGCCGCCGATTTCTACCATTGGTTTTGGACGGTATTCCGATTCTTCTGTAATGCGGGTGCCAAAACCCCCGGCTAAAAGTACGACTTTCATTTCTGTGTTCCTTTCGTGAAATTTTTGCGCAAAAGAAAAAGGCCTTGCGGGCCTGTGCTGATAGGAAACGGCTGAATATATCCTTTTTCACAGGGTATATTCAGCCGCGGCTGTATGCCTGCATCATGTGATTGTTTTTTGGAAAATTACCAGTATTCCCGCATCAGCCTGTCAGCGTCATCGTGCGGGATGCTGAATTTTTCCATAATCCGTGAAAGGGTGTCCTGTCTGGAAGCACCGTAATATTTTCCGTCTTCTATTGTGGTTTTTACTGCTTCTTCCTTTCGCTGGCTTTTAATATGCATATCCCAGGCTTCTTCCTGGCTGAATAAAGTAATCATAATGTCCACAACCTCGCTTTCCCTGCTTTCCAGAAATTTGCGCAGCACATTCCGTTCCTTACAGATGCGGATGGCCTCCCTGACAGATTCAGGCGTAAGCCCGTGTTTTTTCACCTGCTCATCAAATATCCTTGTAAATGTCACATACTGGCTGATAATATCCCCGTCCTTGCCATCATATATCATTTGAACTGTGATATCCAGGCAGCACCCGCAGCCGGGGAAAAAACTGTCTGAAAAAGAAATGGAGACGGGCTTTTCCTTCCGGCAGCCTGTATAAATTACATAAAGCTCCGGGTGCGGCAGACGTACTCTGCTGCTGTCGTATATATCCTGTTCTGTCCTGATAATATAATCCTGATAGGATTTTGCAAGATAGAAAAGGACGCGGACGAGAATGTTTGCTGCATTTACAGCTTCAAACCGCTGTAAATGCAGCTTCGCAAGCTTATTTAAAGAATTTGCTTCGCAAATTGAATCTTGCTCACTCCTGAATCAGCCTGAAGGTCACCTAACTGAAAGCCAAGGTCATTGTATATGCCGCCAGCCATGATATTTTCCAGTGTGATAATATCCAGGTCGTCTGTTCCTGTTTCCATGTCTTCTGGATGCAGCGCCTGGTATAGCTGCAGGAGATAGGCCTTGTCCCGGAACAGGCTGGTGAAGACAGAATCCTTGGCTCTGCGGTTTGGTCTGTTTTTTCTGTCAGCATGTGTTCCATCTTCTCCTTGTGGCATTTTTCTGGTAATCTGTTTATCGGGGCTTCTTTTTTATTATACAGGGGATTACAATAAAAAAATCTGCAAATTTATGGATAGTGTTTTTGTCTGCATCTCCTAAATTTTATGGTTTTTACCGTCTGTCTTTTTTGTCAATTACTGAGAGAAGGACTTTTAATTTGGACAAAATCCAATAAAAAGATTCATTTTTTGTTGCTGCCGAAATAATTACACAGACAAATACTCCTGATATGACTTCGGTAATTAACAATACAGGAGCTGTAAAAGGCAGTTTTGAAACCTGTAACGTTACGCCGGCGATACATAAGGAAATTAAAAGTGCAGGCAGCAGGTCTGTTAACTGCTCGTTTATTTTATAATGAAGATGCCGGTAAGTCCATCTGCATACAAGGAGGCTTGATAGTATGTTTGTTGCAGTACTCCCGATTGCAATTGCCATAATTCCACGTTTTGAGAGCACCAGCAGTGCTGCAATATGAAAAGCAGAACGGATAATCGTAATGATTAAATAATCTTTTCCATATCCGAGCCCGATAATAGCTTCTTGTCCTGCTATCTGCATGACCCATGTAGCGTAACTGGCGCATGCTATCTGCATATAAGGCACGCAGGGAAGCCATTTATCTGTCAGCATGAATTGAATAAGAGGTTCTGCAACGCATGCAAGCCCTGTAAGCATTGTGAATATCAGATAACTGCTCCGTTTCATGCCATTTCGAATCAGCAGTTTTACATGCCCGATATGTTCCTGTTCCTGTGAATAAGCTGCAAATAATACCGTGTGCATGGTTCCGCTAACACTGCTGATTAATGTCTGTGGATATAAGTCTCCACGGTTATAATATGCAAGCTGCTCATCGTTATAATATTTTCCAACAACAAGTGTTCTAAGCTGTCCGCTTATGGTATCAAGCAAACCGGCCAGTAAAATTATATTCCCAAATCCAAGCATGGTTTTTGCCCTGTGCCAGGAAAAAGCCAGTTTCGGTCTCCAGTTTATAAAGATTACAAGAAAAAGAACCTGCATGGCTGACAAAACCAGCTGCTGGGCTGCAAGTGCCCATACTCCTGCTCCCAGATATGCCATGCTTACACCGGCAGCCGCAGAACATGCAGTAGCTGCTAATGCAGCAATTGCACTGCTTCGAAAAAGCATGTATCTGGAAATATAAGCCTGCTGTATGGACAGATATGCAGAAAACAGCAGTTTCAGCCCAAGAACCTGCAGAACGGGTGAAAGGCATGTATCGTTAAAAAAATGTCCAATAGCAGGTGCACAGATAAACAGTATCAGATATAATACAAACGATAATCCAATGTTCAGGTAAAACATGGATGAAAAATCCAAATCGTCGGAATCTTTCTTTTGAATCAGTGCGCTGCACAGTCCTGTGGTAACAAAAACGTCAGCTATTGAAATAAAAACCATGACTTTTGCAATAATGCCATATTGTTCGGGGAGCAGCAGTCTGGCAAGAATAACAGAAACCATAAATGATACCAGCTGGGAAGCGATTCTTTCTGTAAATTTCCATGCCATACTTGAAAAAACATTATTCATCTTTGCGTTTCCACCTTAACCATGCTGCATACGGAGCAATTGTAATACTGAAAAAGTAATACGAAATATTGTAAGCCAGACAAACCATCCGGCATTTCCAGCCTAAACCTGAATAAAAATTTTTTTCCATTTTTAAACAGTTTCTGACAGACTCGTCCCTGTTTCTGCTGTAATTAATTGCCAGTGCCTTGTATGCTGACAGCAAATATTTATAAAAATATTTTTTG
>CAJTSV010000071.1:248-3774 GCA_910579075.1 uncultured Eubacterium sp. | reverse complement strand
TACCAGACATCTGAGAGGATGACTGATTTTTATGTACGCGGTAATTAATCAGGTGGTCAGGTATTACCTGAATTTTTCCGCCGTTTCGTTCTGTCTGGAGAATCAGGTACTGGTCTGATGCCGGGCCGGCTTCAACTACTTTAAGATAATCATTCATATTCCGGTAAAAATTTGTCTGGTACATGTTTGCAGGAAAACAAAGAATAGCCATTTTTTTGTCTCTTTTTATAAATGATTTTAAATATGAATCATTTAGATATATGCGAGAGGGATTCAAAGGCTTTCTGATAATTTTTCCTGATTGATTCAGTATGCTGGATGAAGGACTTAGCAGCTGAATATCAGATTGTTCTATAACCGGAAGCATTACAGATAAATAATTTTTTTCCACAATATCATCGTCATGGAAAATCACAATGTATTCTGTAACACAGATAGAAAATGCAAACATAAAATTAGGTTTTTCCAGGGTGCTGGTTCTTTGTAAAAAGAACATCCTTTCATCTTTAAAAGATTTAATGATTTCTTCTGTTCCATCGTCCGAAAAATTATCGAGTATTACAAAGCAAAAGTTATTGTAATCTTGATTCAATATACTGCTAATTGCATGGTATATAAATTCACTTCTATTACTTGATGTTAAAAAAACTGTAACAGGCTGATTCTTTGATATTGCTGTTTTTTGATATTTCCTGATTATTTTTTCAGATTCCTTATTCAGCATTTTATTTGTTTTTCCTTAATTGAATATTATTATGTTAGGCAGTAAAATATTTTGAAAAATTAGAGATAAATTTGTAAGCAATTTTTGCAGCTGTCAGATTTATGACAATCGCGAAACCAAATAACTTACTCGAAAATTTATAATCTGATTTTAAATAAGCAAAAAGATGGCTTGATATAAACTTTCTGAGTTTGTTTTCATAATCTTTATAACTTATATCTGTCATAGCAATTTCTTTAATAAAAGAAATGCAGTACCTTGTCGAACGGTTATATGCAGCAGATACTGTATCAGGATAATGTATTTTTAGAAATTGAATCATTTCATTTGAAATATCAAGAAAAACTATCTTTTCATTTTGAAAACTGCTATTCATGATACTGCCATATCTAGTTCTGTAGAAATAAAGAGGCTTGCTGGTAAAAACAATGGAATTGCATAAATCCAGAAGCCTGTAAGATGTAGCAAGGTCTTCAAACAAAACACCTTCTGGAAAACGGATTTTTTGAAATAATTCTTTCTTATAAAGTTTTCCGCAAGCTGAAACATTAAAAAATTTTTCACTAAGCATATCTTTGATTGCTTTTTGCGGAGTTAGCTTAAATATTTTAGATTTTTGTTTTTCTTTATCCTGAAGGTTGTTATATAAATTGCATATGGATATATCTGCATGATACATATGCATATTTTTTAGAAGCAATTCACACATATTATTATCAATTTTGTCATCCCCATCAACAAATAAAAGATACCCCCCCCTCCGAAATATTTATTCCACAATTTCTGGCAGCAGACAATCCGCTGTTTTTCTGATGAATTACTTTTATTCTATGGTCAGTATTTAGATAATTGTCACAAATATCGCTGCTTCCATCAGAAGAACCATCGTCTATGATAATTACTTCTAAATTACGATATGTCTGATGCAGAATACTGTCAATGCATTCAGAAATGTATTCTTTTATATTAAAAACCGGAACAATGATACTTATCATTTCTTCTTTGCAGCCGTTATTACTCATATTTTAATCACCACTTTCTTTTGGGTAATAAAAGGAAAAAAGGCTATCATGCAGGAAAGGATTCCAAATATAATAGAATTTATGGAACCACCGTCTAATAATACTTTCGTAAACGGAATAATTGAAAGGCAAAGCCATTCAGGAGACATTTTTTTTACTGTTCTTTTGAATATAAATTCTGAAATAAAAAAAGGAACTATCATATTTAAAATTGCTCCGATGATTCCAAAATTTGCATATCCTTCTGCAAGAAGTCCTGGCTGGGCATAACTTGCCTGAATATAATCTGCTGATATTAGTGGCAAGCTGATATAAGGCAGACCCAGAAAGCCAGAAATGGATTTAACGTATGTTAAACCATAAAAAAATCCGTTTCTTTGTACATGTTCTATTATGTTTCCACCCAGATGTACCCAGATACCGAATAACCGATACAATTGACGATAGATAAAATCAAAAAATCTATTTGCATCTGAAAAAATTTCCTTTATACTATAATTCCCATGATAAAAGATATTTAATTTTATTATTTCAGAGCAGACTCCGTAAAGCAGAATGAGAACTGTCAGAGAGATAAACAGGAAGATAAATTTTTTTCTGGAAATTCTTTTCTGCCCTTTTATCATGATAAAAATAATTAATAATGGAAGCAGAAACTGAACCATTATATACCGCACGGTTCCAAATCTGGCTAAAATAAGTCCGAATCCTGCAGCTGACAGACAAATCTGAATATCTGCTTTTCCTTTTGCCAGGAATACTGCAAAAAAATAACATATTATCGGAACATATAAAATAGCAAATACTTCTTTCGTTAATGATAGTGGCAAGGAAAAAAGGAAGCCTATTAAAAGCACAGTATTTTCTATATTTTTTGACAGACAAATTTTTGTAAATGGAACGAGACAAATATTATTTATATTCGCAAATGTATTACTGCTTTTTTTTGATACAGCCACAAATATGCCAATACATAACCAAAATACAAAACATACTGTAAAGTACAAAGAAAAATGGTCATTTGGAATGCCGATATATCGTAGTGAATCTTCTGCCAGCTGTGATGTATCATAGTATAATGGAGCCAAGCTGAAGTTTACAAATCCAATAATAAATAAGTAAAGATATCCACAAGTAAATATAATCCTTTTTTTCTCATATAAAAATGAAATAAATATAAATTCTATTATCAGAATCATTCCGCCTAGCAGCCTGAGGTACTCTTCCTGTCTGATTAGTCTTACAGACATAAATATGGCAGCAAAAAATGCACTCCATCTTGATAAGGCATACAATCTATGGCAAAGCATATCTTATCCTCCAATAATTTCTTGGTAATATTCTTCTAATGTTCTGGATGAATGGGTAATATCAAAGCCTTTTTCTATCATGTCAAGATATGAATGATTTCTATTTATTTCATTCATCACAACTTTTTTTAATATTACATTTGCCCAAATTGCTGTTTCTTTTTTCAGGCTGATAAAACAATTTGTATTCAAAACGGAAACTTCTTTTGTTATATGGCTGCTTAATATACATGGTAATCCTGATGACTGAGCTTCTAATACGCTAAGAGGAAGTCCTTCATAAAATGAAGTCATAACAAATACATCCATAATAGACAGCAGTTCAGGAATATGATTGCTGTTTCCCCAAAAAATAACGTTTTTTTCATATGCTTTTCCTTTTATATAGGTTTTCAAATGTTTTTGCAGCGGGCCATCACCAATTATGAACAGTATACAGTTATTTTGTATATGGTATATTTCCTCAAAAA
>CAJTSV010000071.1:0-233 GCA_910579075.1 uncultured Eubacterium sp. | reverse complement strand
AAAATGTCTAAAAGAAACGTCTGATTTTTAGGAAAAGAAAGTCTCCCAACGTGACCTATTATAATTTTATTTTCATATCCAAGCTTTTTTCGAATGACGATTCTGGATGTATGGTTATACTTATATTTTTCACAGTCTATGCCATTATATATTATTTTGATATTTGCATTTCTGGGTGCGGCTATAGAAGCTTTTTTTGAACATGCAATAAAGTGGGTTGCATATGATGCTCC
>CAJTSV010000070.1:13796-20297 GCA_910579075.1 uncultured Eubacterium sp. | reverse complement strand
CGGCCCCATATGGTTTGCTTTGTGCGGCAGCCTCTTTTTTTGTCCCCTGATGTGTCTTATTTTGATACATCTCTTTTGTAATATTGTAAAAAATGAAAGCTCAAATCTTATATTTTGTATAAAATATCTAAATATATTTAACAAAGTTTTGATATATAGTGCAAATAGCGCATAAATCTATTGAAAATCCAGGGAGTCATGATATAATATGTGTATCACATTAAAACAAATCGGACAGGCAACAGAGGAAAGGTGAGTGGGTATGTACGAGAACATCATTGCTATTTTAAAATCGGAATTAGTCCCTGCATTAGGCTGCACAGAACCGATTGCAATCGCCCTTGCATCTGCAAAAGCGAGGGAAGTATTAGGTGCCAGGCCTGATGAAATGCAGGTTGCGTGCAGTTCCAATATTATAAAGAATGCAAAAAGCGTGGTAGTGCCTATGACGAAGAACCTGAAAGGAATCGAAGCGGCGGCGCTTGCCGGAATGACAGGGGGCGATGCGGGAAGGAGCCTGGAAGTGCTGACGACTGTAACGGAAGAAGACCTCGCGGAAACAAAACGCCTGCTGGCAGAAGGCTTCTGCAAAACAGTGCTGCTGGATTCTTCCGAAAAGCTGCATTTGATTGTGCGTATGAAAAAAGGAGAGGATTCTTCGCTGGTAGAGCTGGTAAAGACGCATACCGGGATTACACGGATAGAGAAAAACGGAAAAACTGTATATCAAAAACAAATAGAAGACGGGGAAACGCAGAGCGCAGATTACAGTGTGCTGAATGTTGCAAGCATCCTGGATTTTGCCGACCATGTAGACCTGGAGCTGGTCAGGCCGATACTGGAGCCGCAGATTGAATGCAATACAAAGATTGCGCGGGAAGGATTGAAACATAAATACGGTGTCAATGTAGGCTCCGTCCTGCTGGATGTCTATGGAGACGATGTTAAAATCCGGGCAAAAGCGATGCCGGCGGCAGGCTCTGATGCCAGGATGAATGGATGTGAGCTGCCGGTCATTATCAATTCCGGAAGCGGCAATCAGGGGATGACGGTTTCACTGCCGGTTATTGAGTTTGGAAATATGCTGGATGCCGGTGAGGAAAAAATATTGCGGGCGCTGTGTATCAGTAATCTGATGGCCATTTACCAGAAATCAGAAATAGGAAGGCTTTCCGCGTATTGCGGTGCAGTCAGTGCAGCCGCAGGGGCAGGGGCCGGAATCACCTATTTATACGGCGGCAGGGAAGAACAAATCAGCCAGACAATCGTGAATACACTGGCGAATGTATCAGGAATTGTCTGTGACGGGGCAAAATCTTCCTGTGCTGCAAAAATAGCATCTGCCGTGGATGCGGCAATTGTCGCTACCATGATAAGCCTGAAAGGAAAATGCTTCCTGTCGGGAGATGGCATTGTCAAAGATACCATTCAAAAAACCATTGACGGAGTCGTCACGCTGGCAAAGGAGGGGATGAAAGAGACGGACGAAGTAATTGTGAAAATAATGCTTGAGAAATAAGCAGCTATCAGCAGATTAATTTATGGGGAATCAGAAAGGAACGGCTATATGAGAAAAATGAAAAAAATTGCAGGTTTGATAATGGCAGCGGCACTGGCAGCAGGACTGGCAGGATGCGGTGGTAAGGAAAGCACCGGCGGCGGTGCCGGGGGAAGCAGCGGGGACACGATTAAAATTGCAGTGGCAGGCCCGATGACGGGCGACAATGCCGAATATGGGATTGGATTTACCAATGCAGCCGAACTGATGGTAAAGGAATGGAACGAAAAGGGCGGGGTTTTGGGAAAACAGATTGAAATTGTCCAGTATGATGACAAAAATTCTTCGGAAGAAGCAGCCACGATTGCGCAGAAAATTGCCGGGGAAGGGGATATTGCCGGAGTAATCGGGCATTTTGCATCGGGCGTATGCCTGACAGCGGCTCCGATATACCAGGAGAATAAAATTATTGAGATTTCTCCATCGGCATCCCACCCGGATTACAATGTGGCAGGCGATTTTATTTTCCGCAATAATACGGTAATCAGTGCAGAAGCGGCAGCCAGCATTGAAATCGCAGCAAAAGACCTGGGAAAGAAGAACATCGGCATTATTTCGATTAAAACAGACTGGGGCACGAATACCTCACAGGTTATCAAAGAGCTGGTGGAAAACCTCGGTGAGGAAGGCATCCGCATTGTGGCACATGAGGAAGTGGTAGAAGGCTCGGACGATTACAGCCCGGCGATTACAAAATTAAACCAGGCTGGCGCAGATGTGGTTATCTGTGCCGGAATGTACAATCTGGTAGCACCGGTAGCAAAGCAGTATAAACAGATAAATCCGGATATCGAAGTGGTTGGTTTTTCCAATGCCTACAGCGAGCAGCTGATTTCACTCGGCGGCGATGCGGTTGAGGGAGTCTGCTTTCCGGTTATCTTTTTCTCGGAATCCGAGGAAGAACATATCAAAGCTTATGTTGAAGCATATGAAAAGGAATATGGCAGCAAGCCAAGCGCCCTGACATCCCAGGCATATGATTCGGCAGGCATGCTGCTCGAAGCGCTTGAAAAGGCAGGGACACAGGATTCCCAGGCGGTGCGCGATGCACTGGCAGAAATCAGCTATGCAGGTGTTACGGGAGATACCAAATTTGATGCAGAGGGAAATGTGGACAAGCAGTTTGTAAAAGTGGTCATTCAGGACGGCAGGTTTGTAAAGATGAATTAGCTTCGGCTGGCTGGAAAGGAGAGGCTGTGGCAGGGCTTCTGTCACTGGTACCTGCCACGGCTCTGGAATGGTGGACATATGATAGGACAACAGATATTTAACGGGCTGACACTGGGTATGTGTTATGCACTGCTTGCGGTCGGTTACTCCCTGGTATTTGGCATACTGCGCCTGGTCAATTTTTCGCATGGCAGCATTTATGCGTTCGGTGCGCATGCAGCGTTTTTGCTTGTCAGCCTGAATTTCGGGATTGTGCCGGCAATCCTGCTCAGCCTGATTCTGACAGGGCTGCTGGGCATCCTGATTGATAAAACGGCACTGGAACCGCTTCGCAAAAAGAACTCGATTGGAATTGCATCGCTGATTACGACTATCGGCATTTCGAATATTATCCAGAATCTGCTGACCGTTTATTTTGGCAGTGAGAAAAAGACGTTTCCGGCTTTGTTTGACTTTGGCACGATTTCGGCCGGTTCCCTGCAGATAACGTGGACACAGATTTTTATCTGCCTGATTTCCTTTGCGCTGATGCTGCTTTTAGTACTGCTTGTAAAAAAGACAAAAGCCGGGCTTGCCATGCGCGGGTGTGAACAGAATGCAAAAGCCGCAAGCCTGATGGGCGTGAATGTCAATTTTGTGATTTCGTTTACGTTTTTTGCCGGCGGGGTTTCTGCGGCAATCGCAGGCAGCCTGATCAGCGGGTATTACCAGATTGTATATCCGAATATGGGATATATGGCAGGCCTGAAGGCATTTGCAGCAGCCGTGCTGGGCGGAATCGGCAGTATACCGGGAGCGCTTGCAGGCGGACTGTTAGTCGGCGTTTCGGAAAGCATGGCAGCGACCTTCCTTGGCTCTGCCTACCGGGACTGCATGGCGTTTGTTATTTTAATTATAGTGCTGATTGTAAGGCCGAACGGCTTATTTGGCAGGAAAGGAATAACAAAGGTGTGATGATATGGATAAGAAACAGCATCGTGCAGATACAGCAAAAAATAAAAGTGCAGTTTATTATATCGAGTATTTTACAGATAAATACAAAATTCCGCTTGCCGCAGCCGGCGCGGTTCTTCTGACTGTGCTGCCGTTTGCAGCAGGCAGCCAGTATATCGTAACGACGGCAGTCAAAATCGGCATTTACATGATGCTGGCGCTCGGGCTGAATATTCTGGTCGGTTATACCGGGCTTGTGTCCCTCGGGCATGCAGGATTTGTGGCAATCGGGGCATATACAGCGTCCCTGCTGGCTGTAAAGCTGGGGCTTGGCTTTTTTGCAGCTGTTATCCTGGGCATGCTTGCGGCAGGGCTTTCGGGACTGCTGGTGGGACTGCCGACACTGCGCCTGTCGGGGACATACCTGTCGATTGTCACGCTGGGCTTTGGGGAAATTGTCAAGACAGTCGCAATGAACTGGGACCCGGTAACCAATGGCACGCTCGGCGTGAAAAATATTCCGTCGCCTTCGGTGTTCGGATATAAGCTGACGATTGCAAATAACGGGCTTTATTACCTGATGCTGGCAATGCTTCTGCTGACCGCGCTGTTTTGCTATGCGGTCTGTAAATCCCGCACAGGCAGGGCGTTTCTGGCCATTAAGACAGATGAAATGGCAGGCATTATGATGGGAATCAATGTGACATATTATAAGGTACTCGCCTTTGTGCTGTCGGCCGTTATCTCTGCGGCGGCGGGCGCGCTGTATGCGGTCATGATTGGCTATATTGACCCGAACACCTTTACCTTTGACGTCTCGACACTGATTTTAAGCATTGTCATTCTGGGCGGCATGGGCACGATAAGGGGCATGTTTTTAGGTGCGGCAATTTTAATCTCATTTCCAGAGGTTTCGAGGTCTTTGATGGATTACCGCTTTGTTGTATATGGACTGATTCTTGTGATTATGATGCGGTTCCGCCCGCAGGGGCTGCTCGGCTGGAAGTCGCAGATGCCGTACAAAATATCAGAGCAGGTGAAAAGCCGCCTGGATTCTGCTGCCGTTCTGCCAGGGGCTGAACAGTAGCGGGCAGGGGCAGCAGGGAGAGGAGGAAAACCGGTATGGCAGTATTGCAGGTGACGGGAATTACAAAACGCTTCGGCGGCATTGTAGCAGTTGATAAAGTGGGCTTTGAAGTAAACAAAAGTGAAATTGTAAGCATTATCGGGCCGAACGGGGCCGGAAAAACAACGATATTTAACATGCTGACAGGAGTGTATGCCATAGACGAGGGCGAAATCCTGTTTGAAGGAAAACCAATCCATAACCAGAAGCCGCAGGAGATTGTGAAGGCAGGAATCTCAAGGACATTTCAGAATATCCGGCTGTTTCAGGATTTGAGGGTTGTGGAAAACGTACTGGTGGGAACGCATATCAATACACAGTATTCGCTTCTGGATTCGGTATTCCGCACACGGAGATTCCGCAGGGAAGAAGATGAGAAGGTGCTTGAGGCAATACAGATATTAAAATCCATCGGCCTGGATGACCGCAGGGACGACTATGCGCAGAATCTTCCGTATGGCGACCAGCGGAAGCTGGAAATTGCGAGGGCGATTGCGACCGGGGCAAAGGTGCTGCTGCTCGATGAGCCGGCGGCCGGCATGAACCCGCAGGAATCGGCGGAGCTGCTTGCCTTTATCCGCAGCCTGCAAAAGAGGGGCTATACCATTATCCTGATTGAGCATGACATGAGTGTCGTGATGAATATTTCAGACCGGATTTATGTGATAGACCATGGGAAGCCGATTGCGCAGGGACTGCCGTCTGAAATCGCAAACAATCCAAAAGTTATTGAAGCTTACCTGGGAGGTGTGGATATCAGTGCTTAAAGTAGAAGGTCTGCATACATATTATGGGAATATACATGCGCTTAAGGGCATCAGCCTGGAAGTAAAAGAGGGCGAAATCGTATCGCTGGTTGGGAGCAACGGTGCCGGAAAATCCACGCTTTTAAGCACGATTACCGGAATCGCAAAAGCAGGAAGCGGGACGGTCCGGTTTCAGGGGGCGGACATTACAAATACAGCGCCCCATAACATTACCAAAACAGGAATCAGCATTTCACCGGAAGGAAGGGAAGTATTTCCGGGCCTGACGGTGGAAGAAAATTTAAGGCTGGGCGCTTTTATCGTCAGGGATAAGAAAAAAATAGCAGAAGGCTATGCGCGTGTCTATGAACTGTTTCCAAGATTGAAGGAACGAAACAGGCAGACGGCCGGCACGATGTCGGGCGGGGAGCAGCAGATGCTGGCTATCGGGCGCGCGCTGATGAGCAGCCCGCAAGCTGCTGCTGCTGGATGAGCCGTCGCTTGGGCTGGCACCGAACATCGTGCTCCAGATATTTGACCTGATTAAATCCATCAATGCCCAGGGCGTTACCATCCTGCTGATTGAGCAGAATGCAAATATGGCGCTCGGCATTTCAAACCGTGCCTATGTGCTGGAAAACGGAACGGTATCGATGTCGGGCGATGCCAGAGAGATTGCGAATGACCCGAGGGTAAAAAATGCGTATCTGGGACAGGCATAGAAAACAGAACATAGAAAATAAAAAAAGAAAATAAAAAATAGAAAATAAAAAAATAGAAGGAAAGAAGGGAGACTGTGCATGAAAAAAATAATAAACAAACCGGAGCATGTCGTATCGGAGCTTCTGAAAGGAATGGAGCTGTCGCATCCGGAACTGGTGTATACCGAAAAACTGGAAGTTATCGCGAGGCGGGAAAAGAGCGATAAGGTAGCCGTTATTTCCGGCGGCGGAGCCGGCCACGAGCCT
>CAJTSV010000070.1:0-13775 GCA_910579075.1 uncultured Eubacterium sp. | reverse complement strand
CTGGATGCCGCAGTCTGTGGCAATGTATTTTCTTCGCCAAGCCCGGACCGGATTCTGGAAGGAATCCGCCAGACCGAATGCGGAAAGGGTGTTTTGATGATTATCAAAAACTATTCCGGGGATATTATGAACTTCGGGCTGGCACAGGAGCTGGCAGAAATGGAAGATATTCAGGTCGAAAGCGTTGTCGTAAAAGACGATGTCGCAGTTGCGGACAGCACGTATTCCACGGGACGCAGGGGGATTGCAGGCACGGTATTCGTACATAAAATAGCCGGTGCAAAGGCAGAAGCCGGCGGCACGCTGCAGGAAGTCAAAATGGCGGCGCAAAAGGCGATTGACAATATCAGGAGCATGGGCATGGCGATGACCCCGTGCATTCTGCCAGCGGTCGGAAAGCCGGGATTTGAACTGGCCGGAAATGAAATCGAAATCGGCATGGGCATCCACGGGGAACCGGGCGTGGAGCGCACGGCTGTCAAGACGGCAAAAGAAACAGCCCGGATACTGCTGGATAAAATACTCGCTGACTATGATTATTCCGGCAGTGAAGCGGCGCTGTTAATCAACGGGCTGGGCGCAACGCCCCTGATGGAGCTTTATATTTTAAGCAAAGAGATACATGAGCTGCTGGCCGCAAAAAAGATAAACGTATACAAAACGTTCACTGGCAATTATATGACGGCGCTCGATATGAGCGGATGCTCGGTTACCTTAATGAAACTGGATGATGAGCTGAAGGAATTACTGGATGCGCCATGTAATACACCCAGCCTGAAACTATAAGCAGGAAAGGATAATAACATATGGGATTTCAACTGACAAGCGCGGATTATGCGGACTATATCCGCAAGGCATATGCATTGATTCATGAAAAAGGGGATTATATTACAGGGCTGGACAGCGCGACCGGTGACGGAGACCACTGGACCAATATCAATATGGGCTTTGAAAGCCTTGTAAACCATGCGGCAGAGCTGGAAAACATGAGTGTATACGAACAATTCCGGCAGATTGGAACCATTATGATGTCTGTGATTGGCGGATCTTCGGGCGTGCTTTATGGCAGTGCCTATCTGGCGGCGGCAAAGACATTAAAAGACAGGGAATCTATCGGAAACCAGGAGCTGTGTGACGTGCTCGATGCCATGCTGCAGGCCATTATGTCCAGGGGAAATGCTGCCAGGGGATGCAAGACGATGATTGATGCGCTTGCACCGGCCGCGGACTGCTACAGGCAGTGCATTGCAGAGGGATTAAGCGAAATCGAAACAGCACAGAAAGTAAAGCAGGCAGCAGCAGACGGGGCAGAAAGCACGAAAGGCATGGAAGCGGTCAAAGGACGCGCGTCCTATCAGGCAGACAAAGGCGTCGGCCATCTGGATCCTGGCGCGGTTACGATGTCTTACCAGATAGCCGTGCTGATGGACTGTGTAATCAGCAAATGCCAGTAACCGGCGCTATTATGCCGCCGGTTCCAATAAATACATCAAAGAAAAGGAGACATGTATTATGATTACAAACGAAGCAAGCGACAGGGGACAGCATATCAAAGATTTGAGGGACGCCATCGAGCACCGTGCGACCTGGTTTTATTACCTGGTGCAGGAAGCGAAAAAAAGGGGGCTGGATTATGATTTTGCAAGGGATGCGATAAAAGCCTGCGGCTGTTTTCATGGCAGCACCAAATATACCCAGACCGAAAATTTAAGCGAATTTGCGCCGGAATTTATCAGTGACAATGTACGCAATATTTTCGAAATGGACACCGAGCTGACGGACGAAGAACTGAACATCACGTTCCACTACTGTCCGCTGGTGGCAGCCTGGAAGAAGCTGACCGACGACGAGGAAGAAATAGCAAAGCTGTGTGACATTGCCATGGACGGCGACAGGGGCATTTGCAGCGCATTTGCGGCATTTGAATTTGAGCTTGGAAAGACGATTGCAAAGGGCGACCCAATCTGTGAGGTATGCTTCCGTAAGAAAAAATAACTGCATATGCCGGTATTCTGCGTGAATACCGATTCGGCCGGATGGGACTGGCACGCTGCTGTCCCTTCCGGCTAAAGCTGTCTGTATGTGGTGCTGCGCCTTTCGTCCGAACGTTTTTTGGAAACCTGGAAAAAGAATAAAAGAGGAAAAGATTGAAGCAGCTGGAAAAAAATGGTATGCTTTTCCATAGGGAATGTCGTTTTATAATGAGGGGGAAAACGGCATATTCAGAAACAGGGTGCCATTCAATAAGGGGGATTAAATTTCATGATGGATACGATGCTGGGCTCCATTAAAGGATTTGTTGCCAGGTTTTCGGATATTATTTCAAACACGATTGATGCAGACGTGCTGATTGCCGACACCAATCATGAAATTGTTGGCGCTGCGTTCCGGTATTTTACGATGTATAACGGGATTGGGGCGGGGTCTTTGATTGCGGAGGTCATTGCCAGCCGCAGGAAGGTCGTGGAAAGAGACAAGGCCGGGCGGGCTTCCTGCCAGAAGTGCGGGGAGTTTGAAAGCTGCAAGATTGTCGGGTTTGTAGGCGTGCCGATTTTTTATCATGGGTATGTCGTGGGGGCGATTTCGTTAATCCTGCCACAGCACCGGGCGGACGAGCTGTTCCGGAATATAGAGACCTCTGCCGAATTTCTGGAAAATATGGCCGGGCTTTTAGCAGGCAAGATAGAAGAACGCAATCAGAACCAGTCACTGAATCAGATGATACTGGAACGCGAGGCAATTATGGATTTGTTATCCGAAGCGGTTGTATTTACGGACTATTTTGGAAACATCGCATACTGCAATAAGGCGTTTCAAAAGCTGTCCGGCATCCGGCAGGATATTCTGGGCAGGCAGCTTTGCGAGGTCGTGCCGCATGCTGTATTTGAGGAATATTTTAAAGAGCATAAAGCACTTAAAAATAAACGGGTTTATATTACATGGGAGACAGGTGCTTTTTACGGGTTTCTTTCAAGCAGGCAGGTTATGATTAACGGCAGGGATTCCGGAACCATGTTTATATTTCAGACGATTCACGAGGTGCTGTATCATGCGCAGCTGTCGGAAAAGGGCTCCCTGATGACGCTTGGCTGGGCAGAGTGGCTCTTTCCAAAAGAAGTCATCCAGGAAGCAAAGGCAGCTGCGGTAACGGAGCAGCATATACTGATTCAGGGCGCAGACAGCGGACTGAATGAAATGCTGGCAAAAGGAATGGCCAATTATTCACAGCGGGGCCTGAACTGCCTGAAAATACTATACTGTGACAATATTTACCGTGACCTGATGGAAGTATTTCTGTTTGATGAATTCGGCGAACTGCGGGATGCAGACCAGGGCACGATGATTGTGCACAATGTGGAAAACCTTCCTTATAATATACAGGAAAGAATGCTGCAGTTTCTGCGTACCGGAAAGATTCCGCTGACAAACGGCACGGTCATTGAATCGGATGTGCGCCTGGTTTTTACGGCATCCAAAAACCTGAAAGAACTGGCAGAACAGGGGCTGTTTGTGGAAGAACTGTATTACCGGATTGCAGAGCATGAAATCCGCATACCGGATGTTATCAGCCAGTATGCGGGCTTTAAGCGGATTGTGAATTCCGGGCTTGCTTATTATGGGAAAGTATATCATAAAAAAGTGATGCAGCTGGATGAAGAAGTGTTTGATTATCTGTATAAGGTTTACAGCGGAAATGGCCTGAATTACCTGGAATCCATGCTTGAACTGATTGTCCGGCACAATCAGGGCATCACGGCGGTGCGGGATTTTATGAGCCTGGGCATCAGCCTGGAGCCGCCGAAAAAGGAGCAGACGCTGAGTGACCTGGAAAAGAATAAAATTATGGAGCTTTTGAAGCTGGGGCTGAATAAGACCGATATTTCAAAACGCCTGGGCATCAGCAGGGCGACGCTGTACCGGAAAATGGGGGAATACGGGCTTTAGGTATTTACTCAGGCGCAGCTTTTGCATCGGCCATGCGGTTCATTTCCCGAAGCCTTGTCCGGTATGTAACAGGCGTCATTCCGTAAAGCTTGCGGAAGGATTTGAGGAAGCTGCTGTAATCCGAAAAGCCGCTTTCTGTGCAGGCGTCCAGAATGGAGCGCCCATCAGCGATGGCCTGGCAGCAGTGCTGCATCCGCAGGTCCGTGATATAGCTGTGGATGCTTTCTGCCGTATATGCCTTGAACGTGCGGGAAAGATGTCCGCGGCTTGTATACGTGTGTTTCATCAGCCCTGCCACGTTCAGCTTCGGGTCGGTATAGTTTTCCTGAATATACTGTACCGCCCGTTCCACAAGGGAACTGGTTGCGGTCGGGGTGTAAACATTTCCTTTTTTCGCAATCTGGCATATTATCAGAAAAAATTCACTCAGATTACTCGCAAACGCGGCTGTCCGGTATTCTTTATCCAGTGCGGCATTTAAGTTCATCCGTTCAAACAGGCCGCGTATATCCCACGCTTTTACGGCATGGGCATTAAATAATGTAACCGTATGGTTCCAGCCGGCATTTTCCAGCCCCAGCCGCCTGGCTGTGGTTTTCCAGAATTCTGCATCAATCTGAATCACAATCCGTTCGGAAAACTGGGAACTGCAGTCGTATTTTGCGGCATGGTACAGCTCGCTTGGAAACAGGATGATTTCCCCCTGTTTCAGCTGGTACAGGTCGCCGTCGGCAGAATAGGCGACATCCGAGCCGCTTATGGAGAGCACGGCTTCATAGTAAGGATGGGAATGCACGATGGAACGTGTATTCTCATGATTGGTAAACCACGTAACCGCAATGCTGTTTTCTTCCAGGCGCTTGCGCGCAAATTCCTGGGTCAGTATAAAATCTGTGTAATGTTCTATTTTGCAAATCATAATTTCGAAGGTCTCCTTTATTGCAAGATATCACATAAATTACAATGTGTTCTGTACTATTGCGCTGCTGAAATTTTTAGCCGATGCGGTCCAAAGCATTTTTCAAACGCGCGCTGGCGCTGAAATGGGATGAAATCTGTGCAGCAGCATCCGGCATGCTGTTTGTTGTTAAAATTATATCAAAATAAGCACATTTTGCAATATTTTTAGAACAAATAAATAAGAAAAAATGAAAAAATAAGATTAAAATATTATTAGATGATACAAATAAGACATAATATACAAAAATTATATCATGTATTTGTCTATATTGCACATTAAATGACCCTGTATACGAAGAAAAGCGACCATGCAAGATGTGATATTCTGTATTGCCCCAAAACGGCTGCCTGACAGGGCTGAGTCAGACAAAACGGGTGTACGGACTGCAGGGTTACTGGAAAATGTCTGCCTGACAGGGACGTGTCTGTAAAAATCCGGCTGCGGGATGAATAAGGTGCATGTTTCCGGTGGCGGCTGGAATGGCAAAGGTTTTGGAAGGAGGTGGAGGGAATGCGCAGAATTTATTCTGGTTACAGTGCCAGCATGGTGTTTGACGATGATTCTATCCGCAGGATGTTCCGCACGGAATATGGTTCTTATGAGCGGATGCACTGGCTGACCCGTATCTGTATCAGCGGCGTGCTGATTCTGCTGGCGCTGTTTACCGAAATGCCGATGGCGGCAAAGGCAGTCTGCATGCTGGCAGGATGCTGGATGTTTGCAGGGCGGGATTTTCACAGCCAGCTGCAGGCAGAACGGGTTCTGGCAGGCCGTGGCGGCATGGCCAGCACCGTGGCCTATACGTTTAACGGAGCCGGGATTTTCGGAGATGGCAGGAAGCTGTTTGGCTATGACGAGGCAGAGCGGCTGGTTGAGGATGAAGCTTATTTTTATATCTTTCAGAACAGGCAGAATGCGGTCATGGTTCCAAAGGCTGCCGTAAAACCGGAAACGCCCGATGGGTTCCGGCAGTTTCTGGAAGAAAAGACAGGCAGGCACTGGCGGCAGAGGAGCTTTATATGTCTACCGCTGACCAGGGGTATATTGCACTGACCTGGTTTGATTCCGGGGCGCGTTCCTTCTATACGGTGGATACCCCGATTAACACGCCTGCGGACTTAAAGGGGCTGAAAATCCGTACTATGGATTCGCCGATGGCGTTTGAGATGATGGAATGCTTTGGCGGGTCTGCCACAACGATGTCTATCAGCGACGTATTTACCGGGATGCAGTCCGGTGTCATTGACGGCGCAGAAAACAATGAGACCGCCCTGACGACAGGGGGACATGGGGAAGTGGCAAAATGCTACAGCTATGATACGCATACCCGGATTCCGGATATTCTGCTGCTGCGTTCGGTTACCTGGCAGAAAATGACGGATGAGCAGAAAGAAATTATGAAAACGGCTGCTGACAATGCAAAGGAAACCTACAAGGCAGCATGGCAGGCAGCAATCCAGCAGTCTGTGGAGGATGCAAAGGAAATGGGCGTGACCTTCAATGAGCCTGATCTGGCGCCATTCCAGGAAGCGGTGCAGCCGATATATGAGCGTCTTGCTTCCGAATCCCCGGAAATATGGGAAGTCTGCGAGAAAATCCAGAATTTTGAATAATGCAAAAAGGAGGGGAACGAGTTGAAACAACTGGAAAAAGCACTGGATGTGGCAATGAGTGCAATCACATCTGCCGTTATGCTGGTTTTGCTTATCTTCGGTACATGGCAGATTTTTACAAGATGGATTCTGAACGACCCGTCGACGTTTACGGAGGAACTGCTGCGCTACCTGTTAATCTGGGCGGGCATGATTGGCGCTGCGTACTGTTTCTTCCATGACAAGCATGTAAAGCTGACCATTCTGACAGCGCGCCTGAGCGGGACACCGCTGAAAGTGCTGCAGGTCGTGGATGATATTATTGTGCTGATATTTGTCGTATATGTGTATATTTACGGCGGCGTGCAGATGGTAGCGGCAAACACGGAGCAGCTGACTGCGGTTATGCGGATTCCGATGAGCCTGATATACGGATGCCTTCCGGCTTCGGGAATATTTGTAGTGCTCGCCAAAATCCTGAGATATCTTACTGCGATAATGGAAAACGGAACTGAGAAAGGGGGAGAGTGACAATGACGGTCGTACAGGCTGCGTTAATATTATTTTTGATTTTTTTCGGTCTGATGTTTATCGGGGTTCCGATTTCTGTAAGTATCGGATGCTCCTCAATCGTCGTGCTGCTTCTCAGCGGCTTTGAGACAGACGTGCTGGCCCATGTAGTGGCACAGAGATGCTTTAAGGGCATTGACTCTTTCGCACTGCTTGCACTGCCATTTTTTATGCTGGCAGGAAGCATTATGAATAAGGGCGGCATTGCCCGCCGCCTGGTGCGCCTGGCGCGGTTTTTTGTGGGAAAGATTCCGGGCTGCCTGGCAGCAACCAACGTACTGACCAATATGTTTTTCGGGGCAATTTCCGGTTCTTCGGTTGCAGCTGCTTCCGCAGTCGGCAAAATTATGGGCCCTCTGGAAAAGGAAGAAGGCTATGAGGATGCTTTTTCCGCAGCAGTCAATATCTGTTCGGCACCGACAGGCGTTATTATCCCGCCGTCCGGGCCGCTGATTCTCTATTCGATTACGGCCGGAAGCGTTTCGGTCAGCGCGCTGTTTATGGCAGGGTATGTCCCGGGCGTGCTGCTGGGTGCATGTGTTATGGCTGTGGCTATTTACATTGCAAGGAAAAAAGGCTATACTGGTTCAACTGTAGAAGAAACCGATTCCATTGGCAGGGTGCTGGTGGATGCGGTGCCAAGTATCTTTATGATGATTATTGTTATGGGCGGAATCCTGCTGGGATGGTTTACGGCTACCGAGGCCGGAATCGTGGCCTGCCTGTACTGTATGGTGCTTGGATTTGCCTATAAGGAGCTGGACACAAAACAGCTCTGGAAGCTGATGAGCGAATGCATGATGGACACGGCTGTCATTCTGTTTCTGATTGCAGCATCAAATATTATGTCCTATGCCATGAGCATTTCGGAAATTCCAGCAGCTTTAAGCAGCATGCTGATGGGGATTACCGATAATAAATATATCCTGCTGCTGATTATGAACGTATTTTTGCTTGTGCTTGGAATGTTTCTGGACCTGACTCCGGCAGTTCTGATTTTTACACCGATTTTCCTGCCGATTGCGACAGGATTCGGCATGAGCCCGGTGCATTTCGGCGTCATGCTGATACTGAACCTGGCAATCGGTTCGGTAACGCCGCCGGTCGGCTCGGTTTTGTTTGTCGGATGTAATGTAGGCGGAGTAACCGTGGAACAGGTTACGAAATATATCGTGCCGATATTTATTTCCATGGTTGTGGCGCTGCTGCTGGTTGTGTATATTCCGGCGCTGTCACTTTTCATTCCGCAGCTGTGCGGACTCGTATAGGCCAAATGCCGTCCGGGCAGGGAAATTTTCGAATGCTGTCCGGACGGGGCATTTTATTTAGCAGGGAAAATATATTTCAGAAGGGAGAATTTCAATGGATATATGTACAAAGCTGATTTCCATGGAGCAGGAAGGCGGAATCTTCCTGGCTCATACGGACAGCGCAGATTTGAAAATCTGTTTTGTGACGGATGAGATTGTCCGCATCCGTGCATCGTTTGACCGGGAACTGGCGGAAGAATCCTATGTGCTGATGACGACCGCGTGGGAAGACCGTCTGGACGGCCTGTTTGAAGGGGAGCGTACCAGGGTGGAGCCGGTGATGCCGCAGCAGCAGGAAGATGGGGAAAAAATCACCCTGTCCGTGCGCGGCCTGCAGCTGATTCTCGAAAAAGACCCGCTGTGCATCCGGCTTCTGGACGCAGACGGAGACGAGCTGTATGCCAGCGTGCCGGGCTGTCCTTTTGTAAAAGACAGCAATGGCCGCGTGATTTCTTATACACGCATGAAGGAAGAAGACTGCTTTTACGGCTTTGGCGAAAAGACAGGGGAACTGAATAAAAATAAAAAGTTCCTGCGCGAGCGTGCTACGGATGCACTGGGGTATGATGCGGAAAAAATGGACACGCTGTATAAGCATATTCCGTTTTATATCCGGCTTGACCGTGATACACGCAAGGCCGTGGGTGTCTTTTACAACAACTTTTATGAATCCGTGTTCAATATGGGCTGCGAAAAGAGCAATTACTGGCCGCGTTATACATACTGGCAGGCAGATGGCGGCGACGCTGACCTGTTTCTGCTGGGCGGCGGGACGATTCCGGCAATTACAGACCATTATACGCTGCTTACCGGGCGTCCGGCGCTGCTGCCAAAACGCGCGCTCGGCTATCAGGGCTCGTCCATGTATTATCCGGAGCTGGAAAAGGACAGTGACGACGCCGTGCTGGAATTTATTGATACGATTAAAGAAGAAGGCTTTCCAATCGACGGCTTCCATCTGTCTTCCGGGTATACCAGCTATGAAAACAAACGGTGTGTATTTACATGGAATACGCAGCGCTTTAAGTCACCGGCGGGATTTTTCAAGGCAATGAACGAAAAGGGCGCCCAGAACGTGCCGAATGTGAAGCCGGGAATCCTGCTCTGCCACCCGTGGTTTGCGGAATTTCTGGAAAAGGATGTATTTGTGAAGGACAGCAGGAATCCGGATGCCTGTGGCGTGGGCAAATGGTGGGGCGGCGACGGGGCTTTTTGGGATTTTACCAGTCCGCAGGCACGCAGCGCATGGAAGGCTTATCTGACGGAGCATGTCATTGCGGTGGGCACGGATTCTATCTGGAATGATAACTGTGAATATGACAGCCTGATGGACAAGGACTGCCGCTGTGATTTTGATGGCAAAGGGGGCACCATCGGGCAGCTGAAGCCGGTTATGTCTACGCTGATGTGCAAGCTGAGCAATGACGCGGTACAGGAGCACAACCCGGATGCGCGTCCGTATTCGGTATGCAGGAGCGGGAGCGCGGGCATCCAGCGGTATGCACAGACCTGGTGCGGCGATAACTGTACGAGCTGGAAAAGCCTGAAATACAACATTCCGATTATTACAGGCATGGGGCTTTCCGGACAGCCGAATGAAGGGGCGGACATCGGCGGCTTTGCAGGGCCGGCCCCGGAGGAGGAGCTGTTTGTGCGCTGGGTGCAGCAGGGGATTTTCCAGGCACGGTTTTCCATTCATTCTGCAAGCAATGACAATACGGTGACAGAACCGTGGATGTTCCGCAACTGCGCGCAGCTGATACGCAGTGCCGTGCTGTTCCGCTACCGGATGCTGCCATATTTGTATTCGGCAGAATATGAAGCGTCCAGAAACGGCGCGCCGATTATGCGTGCGCTTGTATATGATTTTCAGAATGACCCGGGCGTATATGACGAGAGCTTTACCTATCTGTTCGGGCGTGACCTTCTCGTGGCAAATGTCATTGAAAAAGGAGCGCAGACAAAGGAAGTCTATCTGCCGGCAGGCTGTAAATGGTATGACTGGAACGATAATTTTGCATGCTATGAAGGCGGACAGACAATCCAGGTACCGGTAACGCTGGAAACCATCCCGATGTTTGTACGGGAAGGCGCGGTGATTCCGATGGCGGACAACCAGCCGATGAACATGGAACGCGACCCGGTGACAGCACTGCATCTGCTGCTGGTGCCAGGTGCAGAGCGCAGCTATACGATGTATGACGATGACGGTGTCAGCAATGCGTACCGCAGCGGCATGTACCGGAAAACGAAAATCCATATGGAAGGAACGGACGTCGTAAAGGTCACATTTAAATCAGAAGGAAGCTATGCAGATTCCGTGAAAACGGTTCTGGCAGAAATTATCCGCAAAGACCGCAGCCCGTTTTGGGCAGCGCTTGACGGCCGGAAACTGGAGCATTTCCTGAACAGGAGAAAATTCGAAGCGGCTGAAAGCGGCTGGTATTACAGCCAGACGAAACGGGCCGTTTTGGTAAAATATCCGAATCCTGGCCGGGATATCACGCTGACGGTTTCTTTCGAGGATTTTGACCTGATTGGCATGTAAGGAGGAAAAACATGTTACTGAGAGAATTCTGCTCGATGCAGAAAACGGACAATGGGTATCTGATTCATGGGGATGCAGCGGACGTGATGCTGGTATTTTTGTCGGATGATGTCATCCGCATCCGGGTTTCCTTTGACCGGAAATTTGAGGAAGCGTCCTATACGCTGGTAACGACCGCGTGGGAAGACCGGATGGACGGGCTGCTGAAGGAAGAACGCACGCGCATTGAGCCTGTGAAAGCAGAGTACCGCGAGACGAATGAGGAAGTGGTATTCCGTACCAGGACGCTGGATTTAACGCTCTGCAAAAAGCCGTTTTCGTTCCGGCTGTCCACGGCGGACGGGCAGACCGTGTACCAGGATTTGCATGAGCGGGCATTTGAAAAAGACAATCTTGGAAGACTGAGCCATTATTCCAGGATAGACCGGGAGACCGACCATTTTTACGGGTTTGGTGAAAAGACAGGGCATCTGGACAAAAAGGGAAGACGCCTTCGCATGAGCCCGAAGGATGCCATCGGGCATGACCCGCAGACCGGGGACCCGATGTACAAGCATATTCCGTTTTATATCAGGATAAACGAAAACCAGCGCCATGCCATCGGGCTGTTTTACCATAATTCTTATGACAGCGTATTTGACATGGGCCAGGAGCTTTCGGGCTATTGGGAAAGATACTGCTATTACCAGGCGGACGGCGGAGACATTGACCTGTTTCTGCTGAACGGCCCGCGCATGGCTGACGTGCTTGCGCATTATACCTGGCTGACCGGGCGCAGCGCGCTGCCGACGAAGCAGTCGCTCGGGTACTGTGCATCCACGATGTATTATGCTGAGCTGGAAGAAAACTGTGACCAGGAAATTTACCGGGTCATTGACAAGCATGAAAAAGAAGAAATCCTGATTGACAATTTCTGGCTGGCATCCGGTTATACGAGCGGCGAGCAGGACAATCTGAGGTATGTATTCAACTGGAACAAGAAACGGTTTCCAGACCCGGAAGGGTTTTTCCGGGAAATGCATGCACGCGGGATTAATGTGATTCCGAACCTGAAGCCGGGCATCCTGAAACGGCATCCGTATAAAGAGCTGTTTGAAGAACGGGACGTATTTATCAAGACGCCGGACGGCAGGGAAGATTATTACGGGCGCTGGTGGGGCGGCACGGGACGGTTTTTCGATTTTACCGGAGAAGCCGGGCGCAGCACCTGGAAACAGCTTTTGATAGATAATGTCCTGAAAATGGGCGCAAAGACGGTCTGGAATGACAATTGTGAAATGGACGGCGTGGAAGATAGGGAAGCGCAGTGCGATTTTGAAGGACACAAAGGCACGATGGCAGAACTGAAAATTCTCCATTCCAATTTAATGGCATTTGTGGGGAAACAGGCACTGGCAGAGGTATATCCGGGCGAACGGCCGTATATTATCAACCGTGCGGGCTTTGCGGGCATCCAGCGGTATGCCCAGGTCTGGGGCGGGGATAACCTGACAGACTGGCGCACGGTGAAATTTAACATTGCCACGATTCTGGGCATGGGCCTGTCCGGGTGTGCCAATATGGGCTGTGACATCGGCGGCTTTGCAGGGCCTGCACCGGAAGGGGAGCTGCTGCTGCGCTGGATTCAGAACGGTATTTTCCAGCCGAGGTTCTGCATGAATTCAGCAAACAATGACAATACGGTGACCCAGCCGTGGATGTATGAGGAATACGGGGATTATGTACGCGAAGCGTATGCACAGCGTTACCGGATGCTGCCGTACCTGTACAGCCTGATGTATGAGGCGAACCAGAACGGAATGCCTGCATGGCGGCCGCTGTTTCTGGAATTCCCGGATGACCCGGAATGCTACCGCGATGAAAACCTGACGTTTCTGTTTGGCAGCAGCATTCTTGTTGCAAATGTTGTCGAAAAGGGCGCTGCATCCAGAAGGGTGTATCTGCCTGCCGGATGCCGCTGGTATGATATGAATGACAGCCTGCGCGAATATGAGGGCGGGCAGACGATTGAGGTTCCGGCTGGCCTGGGCTCTATTCCGATGTTCCTGCGCGGCTGCGGCATCTATGTAACGAGTGAGGATGTAAAGCATATCCTGCGCGACCGCATAAGGCAGCTGGACTTTCTTATCTCAGCCGAAGGAAATTCGGAGTTTGTGCTGTATGACGACGACGGGCATTCTGAGGATTACCTGCAGGGAGCCTATGCGCGCACCCATATCCGCGTAGAAAGCGGGGAGCGCACAGCCATTACGTTTCGCACCGAGGGCACTTACCCGCAGACCGTAGAGCACCTGACGCTGCGCCTGGTAAGCAGGCAAAAGGGTGCCTGCTGGGTGAGCGTGGACGGAAAACGCATTCCGAGGTTCCTTGTGCGGGAAGGCTGGGAAGAAGCAGACGCAGGCTGGTATTATAATCTGACAGACCGCACAGTCTGGGTAAAATGCCCGAAACCGGACGCCAGGGAGTACCAGATTGTGGTGTCTGCGGAGAAGTTTGATTTGATTGGGATGGCAGAGGATTAGAGGCTGCATTTGGTGGACGGCCGGGGATGGCTGGATGGAGAATTAAGAAAGATTGGGGCTGGGCTGGATAGGATGAAGCTTGGAACCAGGCATGCACTTAGGGAGGGTGCGTGCCTGGTTTTTTTCTGGTGCTGGGGAGGGTGGCTGCGCGGGCAGATTGGGAAGGTGGCTGCGCGGGCAGATTGGGAGGGTGGCTGCGCGGACGCCGGGAGAATGTGTCTGTCCTGTTTTCTTGTTCCGGTTTCGGAATGCAAGAAACCCTAAGGATTCTGCGTATACGCTCTCGCAGCCGGACGGAGCGGCAGTTAATTCGCCTTCGGCTAAAAA